>NZ_JBKBVU010000065.1:0-15773 GCF_046289365.1 Caldimonas sp.
CTGTGGCGCGAGGTCTTCGGCGGCTGAGCGAGCCCGGGGCTGCCTGGGCTGCGTTGGCGGCCGTGGCGGCCCTGGGCTCCGTGCTGGCCGCCGCGGCCGGCTGGGCCGGAGCCCCGGCCCACGAGAGCCTCGCCTGGCTGCGCAGCGCCCCCGGCCAGGTCTGGCGCTGCTGGAGCGCCGCCTTCGTCCACCTGGGAGCCGCCCACCTCGGCGCCAACCTGGCCGGCTGCGTCTTGCTGGGCCTGCTGGGTTGGCAGGCCCGGCTGAGCGTCTCGGCCACGCTCGCCTGGCTTGCCGCCTGGCCGCTCACCCATGCCCTGCTGTGGCTGGCCGCCCAGCCCGACCGCTACCTGGGCCTGTCGGGCGTGCTGCACGCCGGCGTCGCGGTGGCGGCCGTGATGCTGCTCGATCGCCCCGGCGGCGGCTGGCGGGGCCTGGGAGCAGCCTTGGCGCTGGGCCTGACGGCCAAGCTCGTGCTGGAGGCCCCCTGGCAAGGCGCCGTCCAGGTCTCGCCCGACTGGCCCTTCCCGGTGGCCGTGGGGGCCCATGCCGCCGGGGCGGCCGCCGGGGCCCTGTGCGCCGTCGTCGTGCGGCTCGTGCTTCACGGGACGGGCATCGTGTCGCCAAGGCGATAGCGCGCCGCGCCCGCCCGGTTTGCACTGGCGGCTTCCACTGCTTCGAGGAGAACTCCGATGTTCGTGCTGTGCGGCTTTCCCCTGTCCAACTACTACAACAAGGTCAAGCTGGCCCTGCTGGAAAAGGGCGTGCCTTTCACCGAAGAGGAGGTGGCCACCGGCGAGCGCGCGCGCTCGGCCGGCTCGCCGCTGGGCAAAGTGCCCTTCGCCCGCACCGAGCACGGCGTGCTGTGCGAGAGCGAAGCCCTGATGGACTACATCGAGACGCGCTGGCCCACGCCGCCGCTGCTGCCGGCCGACCCCTGGCAGCGCGCCAAGGTGCGCGAGCTGACGATCTTCCTCGACCTGCACCTGGAACTGGTGGCGCGCGAACTCTACGGCCAGGCCTTCTTCGGCGGCACCACGAGCGAGAAAAACCGCGAGCGGGTGCGCGGCCTGCTGAACAAGCACCTGGCCGGCTTCAAGCAGCTTGCGAAGTTCTCGCCCTACGTGGCCGGCGAGCACTTCACCCAGGCCGACTGCGCGGCCTATGTGCACCTGCCCTTGGTCGCGCTGGCCAGCAAGCTCGTGCTGGGCGAAGACCTCGTGGCCGCGCACGGCATCGACTGGAAGGCCTATGTGAAGCGGGTGGGCGAGCGGCCCAGCGCCCAGAAGGTCACGGCCGACCGCAAGGCCGACCAGGAGCGGCGCTCGGCAACGCCGTCCTGAGGGCTCAGCCCGCCAGCTTGAGCCCCAGGATGCCGGCGATGATCAGACCCACACACACCAGGCGCAGCAGCGAGGCGCTGTCGCCGAAGAGCACGATGCCCAGAATGACAGTGCCCACGGCGCCGATGCCCGTCCACACGGCATAGGCCGTGCCCACCGGCAGCTCACGCATGGCCAGCCCCAGCAGCACGATGCTAGCGACCATGGCGGTCACGGTGAGCGCCGAGGGCCAGAAGCGGCTGAAGCCGTCGGTGTATTTCAGGCCGATGGCCCAGGCAACCTCGAACAGGCCGGCGATGAAAAGCAAGGTCCAGGACATGGCGACATTCCCATCGTGAAGGCCGCGATGCTACGAAAAAGCCGGCCTGCGGGCCGGCTGTGGCGTGGCAACCACCCAGACCGTGAGGGGTCGCCGTTCGGGGCGCCGGCGGATCACGCCGGCTGGGGCGCGCCGCCCTCGGGACGGCCTGCCGCGGCGAGCTGGGCGGCGAGCTCCTTGCGGAAGCGGTTGAGCTCCTGCACGCTCTTGAAGCTGCGCTCCATCAGCAGGCTCATGTTGTGCAGGATGCGCTCGACGACCTTGCTCTCCCACACGGCGTCGAATTTGATCTGCTGATCGAGCCAGCGCTCCAGCCACTCGGGATTGGGCAGGCGGCTTTGCACGGTGTCGCGCGGGAAGAGCTTGGCGTTGACGTGCAGGTTCGTGGGGTGCAGGGCCTGGGCCGTGCGGCGCGCACTGGCCATCAGCACCCCCACCTTGGCAAAGGCCGCCTTGGCCTCGTCGCCGAAGCGGGCGATGGCGCGCTTCATGTAGCGCAGGTAGGCGCCGCCGTGGCGGGCCTCGTCGCGCGCCAGCGTTTCATAGATGGCCTTGATGACCGGCTCGGTGTGCCATTGGGCGGCGCGGCGGTACCAGTGGTTCAGCCGGATCTCGCCGCAAAAGTGCAGCATCAGGGTTTCCAGCGCGGGCGCCGGGTCGAACTCGAAGCGCACCTCGTGCAGCTCTTCTTCGGTGGGCACGAGGTCGGGGCGGAAGCGGCGCAGGTACTCCATCAGCACCAGCGAGTGCTTCTGCTCCTCGAAGAACCACACGCTCATGAAGGCCGAGAAGTCGCTGTCATCACGGTTGTCGCGCAGGAACATCTCGGTGGCCGGCAGCGCCGCCCACTCGGTGATGGCGTTCATCTTGATGGTCTGGGCCTGCTCATCGCTGAGCTTGGACGCATCGAACTGGTCCCAGGGGATGTCCCGCTCCATGTTCCAGCGCACGGCTTCGAGTTGCTTGAAAAGCTCGGGGTACAGCATGTCGGTTCCTGTGGCGACAAAAGTGCAATGAGAGGCTGGCTCGGAGCGTTCTACGCACCGCCCGGACCGGCGGACGCAAGCCCTAGAGGCGGTCGAGGTTTTGCAGCAGATCCTGCGCCGTCTCGCGCAGGGCCTGGCGCTCGGCCTCGCTCCAACGGTCCAGGTGCATCGTCATGGGCCGGGTGCGGGGATTGGCGCGCAACGCCAACCGGTGATTGTCCAGGAAGTGCCAATACAAGATGGTGAAAGGGCAGGCCCGGGGCCCGGTTTTCTCTTTGGGGCGATATTCGCACGTTTTGCAAAGATTGCTCTGCCGGTCGATGTAGGCCCCGGAGGCCACATACGGTTTGCTCGTGAAGCGCCCGCCGTTGGCGTGCAAGGCCATTCCGAGGGTGTTGGGCGTCTCGACCCATTCCACCGCATCGATGTAGACCGCCCGGTACCAGTCGCTCACCTGGGCCGGCTCGATCTGGGCCAGGATGCCGAACAGGCCCGTCACCATGAGGCGCTGGATGTGGTGGGCGTAACCATGGGCCAAGGTCTGCGTCAGGGCCTCGCGCAGGCAGGCCATGCGTGTGTTGCCGGTCCAGTACCAGGCCGGCAGCGGCCGGTGGTGGCCGTAGTGGTTGGCCTGGCGCAGGCCCGGCATGTCCAGCCAGTACACGCCGCGGATGAATTCGCGCCAGCCGAGGATCTGGCGGATGAAGCCTTCCACGCCCGCCAGCGGCGCGCGCCCCTCGCGGTAGGCCGCTTCGGCCGCGGCGATCACCTCGCGCGGGTCCAGCAGGTGCAGGTTCAGGCTGGACGAGAGCAGCGAATGCCAGCCCCAGGGCGTGTCGGTCCACATCGCGTCCTGGTAGGGCCCGAAGCCCACCAGGCGGTGCTCGATGAAGCGCCGCAGCGCCGTACGCGCCTGGTCGGGCGTGACCGGCCAGGCGAAGTGGGTGAGCGAGCCGGGGTGGTCGGCGAAGCGGCGCGCCACGAGCGCCAGCACCTCCTGCGTGATCGCATCGGGCAGGAACCGGGCGGGCGGCGGGATGGCCCCGGGGCCGCCCTTCGGGTAGGGCTGGCGGTTGTCGGCGTCGAAGTTCCAGGCGCCGCCTTCGGGCCCGCCCTGGGCGTCCAGCAGCACCCGGTGCGCGCGACGCATCTCGCGGTAGAAATGCTCCATGCGCAGGGACTTGCGCCCCTGGGCCCAGCGGGCGAAACGCTCGCGCGAGCACAGGAAATGCGGGTCGGCCCACCAGCGCAGCGGCACGCTCGCCTGTGCCGCGGTGGCCTCGATCAGCCGCTCGATGCGCCACTCGCCCGGCTCCATCACCCACAGCTCGCTGGGCTGCAGGCGGCGCAGGGTCTGGGCCAGGCGGTGCTCCAAACCCGCCGGCGCCTCGGGCGCTTCGCTTTCCAGGTCGAGGTAGTCCACCGTCCAGCCCCGCTCGCGCAAGGCGTCGCGGTGATGGCGCATGGCCGCCAGGAAGAGCGCGATGCGGGCCTGGTGGCTCCAGACGGCGGTGGCCTCGCCGGCGGTCTCGATCATCAGCACCCGGTCGCGCGCCGCGTCGAGCGCCGCCAGGGCCGGGTGCTCGGGCGCCAACTGGTCGCCCAAGATGAGCAGGACGCGCCCGGTCATCGCGGCGGTGCACGCCGCGCCTCGCGGCGACAGCGCTGGCTGCAGTAGCGCACCTCGTCCCACACCCGGGCCCAGCGCCGGCGCCAGCTCATCGGCCGGCCGCAGTGGGCGCAGGGCTTGTGGGGCAGGGCCTGCTTGTGACCGCGCCATCCCGGCATGCCCGGCTCCTCAGCCGGCGGCGGCCGAGGCGCGCCAGGCGGCCACGGCCGGCCCCAGGTCGGACAGGCTGGCCAGCGGCATGATGCCGGACCGGGGGTGCTGGCTCAGCCAACGGTGCATCCCGCCGACCCAGAGCTGCACCGGTTCGGGCAGGGCCGCGCGCAACACCGTCAGGCCCTCGAGCACCGAGCGTCGCGCTGGCGCCGACGCGAAGCTCAGGGCCAGGATGTCCGAGCGGTGCGCCCGCGCGGCCTGCGCCAGGTCGTCCAGCGGGGTCTGCACGCCCAGCGAGAGGCAATCGCAGCCCTCCAGCGCCAGCAGGGCCTCGGCCATCAGCAGGCCCAGACCATGGGCCTCGCCGGGGAAGGTGCTCAGCAGCACGCGCGGCCGGGCCCCGGCGGCCGGCACCGGCACGCTGGCGATGGCCTGACGCAACACGCCCTGCATGACCTCGGAGAACACATGCTCCTGGTAGACCTGGAGCTGGCCGCGCATCCAGGCCTGCCCGACCGCCAGCGCAAACGGCAGGGCCTTGCCGGTGACGAAGCGGGCCAGGCCCTCGCGCAACTGGGCCTGGGACAGCTCGCGCCGCAGCGTGGCCACCTCGAGCCCGCCCAGCCGGTCCAGCCAGCGAGCGATTTCGGGGTCCGTAGCCGGGACCGACTGCACGCGGCTGCGGTCGATCAGGGCCTGCAGCTCCTCCACCGGACGGGTCATCAGCCGGCCGGGACGATGACCAGCCCCGATCAGGCGCTGCAGCAGGCGCAGCTTGTGCACCTGCTCAGGCGGGTAGACCCGCTCGCCCGCCGCATCCCGCAGCGGCCGGGGAAAGCCGTAGCGCCGCTCCCAGATGCGCAGGACGTCCTTGCTCAGGCCGGTGTCCCGCTCGACCGCGGCAATCGACGACATCGCGCCGCCGCCGCGGCCGGGGGCCTCTTCGGCGGCGTCCAACCCGGGGGTGGGCGACAAGGTCTGCATCTTGTCCATGACACTTCATCTCCGGGCCGGCATTCGCATCCCGGCATGTCCCATTTCAAGCCAACAGCCCCGGGCAGTCCAGGCGCTCCCCCCTGGACAAACCCGAAGCCCCTCAAATTCTGCTGGACAAATGAACCATTCGATGCAAAATGATACTACACAGTTATATTCAGAACCGCAAAGTACAACCATGACCCTGTCGCCCCTCTCCCCCCCCCTGATCGACGGCCTGGCCTGCCGCGGGGGAACTTCCCGTGCGGCAGCGTCTCTGATGCAACACGGGCATGCGCGTCGGCAGCGGTCGACCCGCTCGCCCGCAAATCCGGTTTTTGTGCTGCGAAGACGGCCGGCGGTGCCGGTTGCAATCCCGAGGCGTCTCTCCTCCTCCTCCCTCCCTCCCTCCTTCGTCTCGGGGCGCTTCGCAGCACCTTTGTCTTCCAGCCTCGCCGCCGGGCGGCGGGCCCGGGCTTGCTGAGGGATGGCCATGCGACGCATCGCCATCGTCGGCTCGGGCATCGCAGGCCTGGCCGCGGCCCACCGGCTGGCCCCCCATGCCCAGGTCACGCTTTTCGAGGCCGGCGACTACTTTGGCGGCCACACCCACACGGTGGACGTGACCCTGCCCGATCGGTCCGGCCGGCCGGTGACTCATGGTGTGGACACGGGCTTCCTGGTCTTCAACCACCGCACCTACCCGGAGCTGGTCAAGCTCTTTGCCGAGTTGCAGGTGGACACGGCCGCCTCGGACATGTCGTTCTCGGTGCAACTGCCCGCGCTCGACCTCGAATGGAGCGGCAGCAACCTCGACACGGTCTTTGCGCAACGCCGCAACCTGTGGCGAGCGGCCTTCTGGCGCATGCTGCGCGACCTGCTGCGCTTCAACCGCGTGACCACCGAGCTGGCGCGCCAGGGTGCAGACGCCGCCCTGGCCGAACCCATCGGCGCCTTCCTCGACCGCCACGGCTTCGGCCCCGAGTTCCGCGAGTGGTACTTCCTGCCCATGGTGGCGTGCATCTGGTCCTGCCCGGCCGGGCAGATGCTGCGCTTTCCGATCGGCAAGATGATCCGCTTCTGCCACAACCACGGACTCCTCCAGATCACCGACCGGCCGCAGTGGTACACCGTGCGCGGCGGCGCCAAGCACTACGTCGCCAAGATCCTCGCAGGCCTGGCCGATGCCCGGCTGAACACGCCCGTGCGCCAAGTGCGCCGCGTGCCGTCCAGTCACGGCGAGGGCGGCGTGGTCGTGAGCACCGAGCGCGGCAGCGAACGCTTCGACGAGGTCGTGCTGGCCTGCCACGCCGACCAGGCCCTGGCCCTGATTGCCGACCCGCTGCCCCAGGAGCGCGAGCTGCTGGGCGCCATCGGCTACCACCCCAACGTGGCCGTGCTGCACACCGACACCACGCTGATGCCGCGGCGCCGCAAGGCCTGGGCGGCCTGGAATTACGAGCGCGCGCATGACACCGGCCGCGAAGCCGGTGCGGTGTGCCTGCATTACTGGCTGAACCGGCTCCAGCCGCTGCCCTTCCGCGACGAGGTGATCGTCTCGCTCAATCCGGTGCGCGCGCCGCGGCCCGAGACCGTGCTGGGCCGCTATGAATACGCCCATCCGGTGTTCGACCTGTCGGCGGTGGCCGCGCAGCGCCGCCTGAGCGAGATCCAGGGCCTGGGCCGGGTGTGGTACTGCGGCGCCTGGGCAGGCTATGGCTTCCATGAGGACGGGCTGAAGTCCGGCCTGGCGGTGGCGCGCAGCCTGCTCGAGCGCGGGCAGCATGATGCCGTGAGGGTGGCCGCATGAACCGCCACCCGGCGCGTGCACTCATCGGCTTCGGCCAGGTGCGGCACACGCGCTTGCGCCCCGCACGCAACGCGTTCGCCTACCCCACCTACTTTCTGCTGCTGCCCATGCGCAGCCTGGCCCGTGAGCCCGACCCGGTGCTGCCGCGCAACCGCTTCGGCCTGATCAGCTTCCACGACGCCGACCATGGCGACGGCCGTGGCGATGCGCTGGGCTGGCTCGAGGACTTGTTGGCCGGTGAAGGCCTCACCGACATCGACGGCGAGGTGTGGTTGCACACCTATCCGCGCGTACTGGGCTATGTGTTCAAGCCAGTGAGCTTCTGGTACTGCCACCGCCGCGACGGCTCGCTGGCGGCCATCGTGGCCGAGGTGAACAACACTTTCGGCGAACGCCACTGCTACCTGCTGGCGGGGCCTGGGCTCGGCTGGGGCCGCGAGCTGCAGGCCCGCAAGGTCTTCCACGTCTCGCCCTTTTGCAAGGTGGAAGGGCGCTACCGCTTCCGCTTCCTGCGCACGCCGGCCGATGGCGTGCATCCGGCACGCACCGTGGCGCGTATCGACCACGACGATGCGCAAGGCCCGCTGCTGCTGACCAGCGTCAGCGGGGTGCTGGAGCCGCTCACGCGCACCAGCCTGCGCCGCGCCTTCTTCGGCCACCCGCTGATGAGCGTGGGCGTCATCGCGCGCATCCACTGGCAGGCCCTGAAGCTCTGGATCAAGCGGGTGCCTTTCTTCTCCAAGCCCGAACCGCCCGAATCCCTGGTGACGCGATGAACCACACGACGACGACCTCCGCCCTCGCACAAGGCCTGCGGCAACTGCCGTCTTCGGCCCCGGCAGCTGCCCGCACGGTGCTGCGCATGCTCTCGCACCTGCGCCACGGCAGCCTGGACGTGCAACTGCCCGACGGCAGCACGGCCCACTTCGGCACGCCCGAAGGCCCGCGCGCGGCCCTGAGGCTGCACAACTGGAATGTCTGCGCGCTGGCGCTGAAGTCCGGCGACATCGGCTTTGCCGAGAGCTATATCGCCGGCGACTGGACCACGCCCGACCTGCCGGCCCTGATCCGGCTGTTCATCGCCAACCGCGAGGACATCGAATCCGTCGTGTACGGCACCTGGTGGGGCCGGCTGCTGTACCGCTTGCGCCACCGGCTCAACCGCAACTCGCGCGAAGGCAGCCGCAGGAACATCCACGCCCACTACGACCTGGGCAACGAGTTCTACCGCCTGTGGCTCGACCCGAGCATGACCTACTCCAGCGCCTGGTTCGAGGGGCGCTACGACCGCCCGCTGACCGAGGCCCAGGAGGCCAAGGTGCGCCGCGCGTTGCGCGAGTGCGGCCTGCGCCCGGGCGACCGCCTGCTGGAAATCGGCTGCGGCTGGGGCGGGCTGGCCGAGGTGGCCACCACCGAGTTCGACGTCCACGTCACTGGCGTCACGCTCTCGACCGAACAGCTCCGTTACGCCCAGGACCGTCTGGCCGCACTGGATCGCTCGCACCAGGCCGACCTGCGCCTGCAGGACTACCGCGACATCGACGACGGCCCCTTCGACGCGATCTGCTCGATCGAGATGTTCGAGGCCGTGGGCCGCGAGTACTGGGACGACTACTTCGCCACCCTGGCCCGCCAGCTCAAGCCGGGCGGTCGTGCGTGCATCCAGAGCATCACCATCCGCGACGACCTGTTCGAGCGCTACGTGCGCGGCACCGACTTCATCCAGCAGTACATCTTCCCCGGTGGACTGCTGCCCAGCCCCCGCGAGTTCCGCGCGCATGCGAACAAAGCCGGCCTGGAGGTGGTCAACGAGCTGGCCTTCGGCGCCGACTATGCCGAGACGCTGCGCCGCTGGCGCGAACGCTTCCTGGCCGAGGACACCCGCGTGCGCAAACTGGGCTTCGACACCCGCTTCATGCGCATCTGGGAGTTCTACCTCGCCTACTGCGAAGCCGCGTTTGCGATGGGCAACACCGACGTCATCCAGTTCACGTTGCGCAAGCCATGAAGCGAAGGGCCGTGCTCGCACTCGGTGGCCTCGCCTGGGTGGCGGCACGAGCCGGCGTGCCCGCACCGCCGCCCGAGGTGCAGCGGGTGTGGCCCGAGGTCAGACTGCAAGGGCAGGCGCGCATGACCTTCCTCGGCCTGCGTGTCTACGACGCCCGCCTGTGGGTGCCCTCCCAGGCCGATGCACAGCGCTACGAGGACGCCCCGCTGGCCCTGGCGCTGCACTACCTGCGCCGGCTGAATGGAGCGGCTATCGCTGAGCGCTCGATCACCGAGATGCGCCGTGTGGGGGCCTTCTCCGAAGCCCAGGCCGGCGCCTGGCTGGAGGCAATGAAGCGTGCCTTTCCGGACGTGGGTGACGGCGACCGGCTGGTGGGGCTGCACCTGCCCGGCCGGGGTGCCCGCTTCTACTTCAATGGCCAGCGCACCGCCGAGATCGACGACCCCGAGTTCGCACGCCTGTTCTTCGGCATCTGGTTGTCGCCGCGCACCTCGGAGCCGCGCTTGCGGGAGCAACTGCTCGGCCGCTCGGGCCGCGAGGGCGCCCCATGAGCTTGCGCACGGCCATGCCCCGTCTTTCCGGCGCCACGCCCTCGTCCCGGCACAACGAGCCCGCGGCAGGGGCCTGGACGGGCCATCCGCTCCAGGGCCTGTCCTACGGCGCCCTGGGCCTGCCACTGGCCTTCGTGGCCCTGCCCTTGTACGTGGTGCTGCCGGCCCACTATGCCGCCGAGTTCGGCGTGCCGCTGGCGCTGCTGGGCGCGGTGCTGCTGGGCGCCCGCCTGGCCGACGCCCTGGTCGACCCCTGGATCGGCCGTGTCGTGGACGGGCTGTTCCACCGCTCGGCCCGCCGGGCATGGGTGGTGGCGCTGGCCATGGGTGGGGTGCTGGCGGCCGGCTTCGCGGCCCTCTTCTTCCCTCCCGTGCAGGGCACCGCGCCGCTGCTGGCCTGGTGCGCCGCCCTGCTGCTCGTCACCTATTTCAGCTATAGCGCCCTGAGCGTGACCCACCAGGCCTGGGGCGCGATGCTGGGCGGAGGCGCCGGCCAGCGGGCGGGCGTGGTGGCCTGGCGCGAGGGCTTTGCGCTCGGGGGCGTGCTGGTGGCCAGCGTGCTGCCCAGCGTGGCCGGCATGGGCGTCACCGCCACCGTCTTTGCCGTGCTGCTGGCCGCCGGCCTGTGGGCGCTGGGCCGGGCGCCGCAGCCGCGCAGCGCGCCGGTGCTGCGCGACCCGAGCCAGGTGCGCCCCTGGCGCGTGGGCGGCTTCCGCCGGCTGCTGCTCATCTACCTGCTCAACGGCATTGCCAGCGCCATCCCGGCCATGCTGGTGCTCTTCTTCATCCGCGACCGCCTGCAGGCCGCCGCCTACGAGCCCCTCTTTCTTGCGCTGTACTTTGCGGCGGCCGCGCTGGCCGTGCCGCTGTGGGTGCGCGCGGTGGCGCGCTTCGGTCTGGCACGCAGTTGGCTGGCGGGCATGCTGCTGGCCGTGGCGGCCTTCGTGTGGGCCGCGACGCTGGGCAGCGGCGACGTGGTCGCCTACGCGCTCGTGTGCGCCGCCAGCGGCGTCGCCCTGGGCGCCGACCTGACCCTGCCGCCGGCGCTGCTGGCAGGTGTGATCCAGCGCGCCGGCCACCAGGGGCGCTCGGAAGGCGCCTACTTCGGCTGGTGGAATTTTGCAACCAAGCTCAACCTGGCCCTGGCCGCCGGAGCGGCCCTGCCGCTGCTGCAACTGGCCGGCTATGAGCCCGGCGCGCGTGATCCAGGCAGCCTGGCGGCCCTCACGCTGGCCTACTGCCTGCTGCCTTGTGGGCTGAAGCTCGCCGCCGCCGGCGCGCTGTATGGCTTGTGGATGCGGCATGACACCGGAGTGGAACGATGAAACGACGCCTTGTGCTGATGGGCGGTGCCGCCGCCGCGGCAACGCTGCTCAGCGGTTGCGCGAGCCAGACCCTCGACGCCTACGCCGGCGAGCGCCCGGAGCTGGACCTGCGCCGCTACTTCAACGGCCGGCTCACCGCCTACGGCATCTTCCAGGACCGCTCGGGCCAGGTGGTGCGCCGCTTCACCGTGGTGATGGATGGCCGCTGGGACGGCGACCAGGGCGTGCTCGACGAGGCCTTCACCTACAGCGACGGCCGCACCGAGCGCCGCGTGTGGCGCCTCACGCGCCAGGCCGACGGCCGCTACACCGGCCGCGCCGACGACGTGGTGGGCGAGGCCAGCGGCCAGGTGCGCGGCAACGCCTTCCACTGGCGCTACACGCTGCGCCTGCCGGTCGATGGCCGCACCTACGACGTGCAGTTCGACGACTGGATGTACCTGATGGACGAGCGCGTGATGCTCAACAAGGCGGTGATGAGCAAGTTCGGCATCCGCCTGGGCGAAGTCACCCTCACCTTCGTGAAACCCTGAAAGTCCGCCATGGCCCTCAATCCCAAGCTCACCGACTGGCAAGGCCGTACCGCCTGGCTGGTGGGCGCGTCCACCGGCATCGGCCGCGCCACCGCGGCCGCCCTGCACGCCCGTGGCGCCCGTGTCATCGTGTCGGCGCGCAACGTGCAGGCGCTCGAGGCCTTCACCGCCCAGCACCCGGGCAGTGAATTCATCGCCCTGGACGCCACGAACCGCGAAGCCCTGCGCGCCGCAGCCCAGGACCTGGCCGAGCGCCATGGCCGGCTGGACCTGGTGGTCTATTGCGCCGGCCACTACCGCGCGATGCGTGCCACCGCCTTCGACCTGGACGAGGCCCTGCGCCACCAGCAGGTCAACTATGTGGGCGCGCTCTACCTGCTCGATGCCGTGCTGCCGGTGCTGCAGCGCCAGCGCAGCGGCCACCTGAGCCTGGTGGCCAGTGTGGCCGGCTACCGCGGCCTGCCCAACTCGCTGGCCTATGGCCCGACCAAGGCCGCATTGATCAACCTGGCCGAGACGCTCTACCTCGATCTCGAACCCCTGGGCGTGGGCGTCTCGGTGATCAACCCCGGCTTCGTCGAGACCCCGCTGACGGCACAGAACCGCTTCCGCATGCCCGCGCTGCTCACCCCCGAGCAAGCCGCCCAAGCCATGCTCGACGGCTGGGCGCGCGGGCGCTTCGAGATCCACTTCCCGCGCCGCTTCACGCTGTGGCTCAAGGCCTTGCGCTCCCTGCGCGACAGCGTCTATTTCGCCGCGGTGCGCCGGGCCACCGGCCTGTGAAGGCCTGGGCCGGGCGCCGGCCCTACACTGCCGCCCCATGATGACCCACGATGACCCACGCGTGCAGCGCGTGATCGACTTCTTCGAAGCCCTCACCCCCGAGTCGGTGGCCCACTTCGGCCGCTACTACACGGACAACTGCCACTTCAAGGACCCCTTCAACGAGGTGCGGGGCCTGGCCGAGGTGCAGCGCATCTTCCACCACATGGACGTGGCGCTGCGCGAGCCGCGCTTCGTGGTGACGGCCGCCGTTGCGCAGGGCGACCAGTGCTTCCTCACCTGGGATTTCCTCTTTCGCTTGCGTCGCTACAGCGACGCCCCCCAGGTGGTGCGTGGCGCCTCCCACCTGGTGTTCGCCCCCGACGGCCGCATCGCCGTGCACCGTGACTACTGGGATGCTGCCGAGGAGCTCTATGAAAAGCTGCCGGTGGTGGGCCTGTTGATGCGTTGGCTCAAGCGGAGGGCCCGCGCATGACGATCTCCCGCGTCGCCCTCATCGGCGCCGGCCTGGCCGGCCTGACCTGCGCGCATGAACTCGCCGCCGCCGGTGTGCAGGTGCAGCTCTTCGACAAGAGCCGCGGCCCTGGCGGGCGCCTGTCCACGCGGCGCAGCCCGGCCGGCCCCTTTGACCATGGCGGTGCCGACTTTGCAGCTGTCGGCAGCGACTTCGCGCAACAGGTCGAACAGTGGACACAGGCCGGCTGGCTCGCGCGCGTGGACGATACGCGCCACACCGGCATGGGCAGCATGAACGCCTTGCCGCGCGCCCTGGCCCAAGGCCTGCCCGTGCAGCTCGAAGCCGAGATCGCCGCGATCGAACCCGACTCACAGGGCCTCTGGAAGCTGCGGGCCCACCAGGCCGTGCCCGGCCTGGCCGAGCAGGTCTTCGACGCCGTCGTGGTGGCCGTGCCCGCCGAGCAGGCCGTGCCTCTGCTGGGCGCGGCCCCGGCCCTGGCCGACGCCGTGCGCCCGGTGCGCAGCGACCCCACCTGGACGGTGATGGCCGCCTGGCCGCTGCCCCTGCCCGCGCGCAGCGACCGCCTGCGGCCGGCCACGGGCCCCTTGCGCGAGGCGCGCCGCGACGACACCCGCCCGGGCCGCGAGCGTGTGGCGGGGGTGGGCTGCCGCTGGGTGCTGCACGCCACGCCCGACTGGAGCGCCCACAACCTCGACGCCCCGCCCGAGCAGGTGCTGCGCCGCCTGCTGGAGGCTTTCAGCGAGGCGCTGGGTGTGCGCCTGGCCCGCCCGGTGCATGCCGTGGCCCACCGCTGGCGCTACGCCCAGGTGCCTGCGCCCCTGAGCGAGCCCTGCGGCTGGGACGCCGCCTTGCGCATCGGCGCTTGCGGCGACGGCTGGCATGGCGCAACGGGCGCCGAAGGCGTCGAGCGCGCCTGGCTCAGCGCACGCGCCCTGGCCCAACGTCTGCTCAACGGCTGAACGGGGGGACGCTGCGCTGCGCCTGGTCCCCAGCGCGGCGCACCAGGGCCTCGGTCCGGGGGTGCTACTTGAGCCAACCCTTCTTGCGGAAGTACCAAAACGGCGCGATCACCGTCATCGCCATGAGCGCCAGCGAGAACGGATAGCCGTACTTCCATTGCAGCTCGGGCATGTACTCGAAGTTCATGCCGTAGATGCTGGCCACCAAGGTCGGCGGCAGCAGGGCCACGCTGGCCACCGAGAAGATACGGATGATCTTGTTCTGGTTGATGTTGATGAAGCCGACCGTGGCATCCATCAGGAAGTTGATCTTGTCGAACAGGAAGGCGGTGTGCGAGTCGAGCGAATCGATGTCGCGCATGATCTGGCGCGCCTCCTCGAACTGCTCGGCATTGAGCAGCCGCGAGCGCATCAGGAAGCTCACCGCACGGCGCGTGTCCATCACGTTGCGGCGGATGCGGCCGTTCAGGTCCTCCTCGCGGGCGATGGCAGCCAGGGCCTCGGCGGCGGCGGTGTCGTTGACCTCCTCCTTGAGCACCAGGGCGCTGACCTTCTCCAGCGAGTCGTAGATGCCCTCGAGCGAGTCGGCCGAGTACTCGGCGTCGGCATCGTAGAGCTTGAGCAGCACGTCCTTGGCGTCCTCGATCAGCCCGGGCATGCGCCGCGCGCGCAGTCGCAGCAGACGGAACACGGGCAGGTCGTGGTCATGGATCGAGAACAGGATGTTGCGATGCAGGATGAAGGCCACACGCACGTTGCGCGAGGTGTCGTCCTCGTCGATCAGGAAGTCCGAGCGGATGTGCAGCTCGCCGTTGTCTTCCTCGTAAAAGCGGGCCGATTCCTCCAGGTCCTCGTCCACCACGTCCTGCGGGATGCTGACACCGAAGCGCCCGGCGATCCAGCCCTTCTCCTCGGGCGTGGGCGCTTCGAGATCCACCCACACCGGCTGCACCTGTGCCAGCGCCTCGGGGCGATCGATCTCCTGCTGGACGAGCCGGCCGTTGGCCAGCGTAAAGACGTTGAGCATGAACTCTCCAACCAGGGCGCCGCCTCGATCTGGCGGCGCTCACGTGTTTCGGGTTTGCGTAGGGGTCAGGGTCGGTCACCGTCTCACCCCAACGCCGCCGGCGGCAACCACCGGCCACGCCGTTACAACGCGCGGGCCCGGGTTGGAGTGGACGGCCACCGAGGCTGGGGGCTGTCCAAAGAAGTCTCCGTGATGGAACCGGGGCCGATTATGGCACCGCTTCATGACCTCAGGGGCGCGATACGCTGCGCGCGTCGAAGAAGGCTTCGAGCTGCGCGCGCCGCGCCCAGGCATCGGCATGGCCCAGCTCGATGAGCGAATGCACGAAGGGCGGCTCGAACAGCAAATAGCTGGCCAGGGCAGCGCCGGCCGCCTGGGTGCCGCCCAGCATCTTGAGCAGGCCGAACACCGGCTCGGGCAAAGCCCGCACATGGGCCAAGGCCAAATCGTCCAGCGAACGCGAGGGCTGGATCGCCAACACCTGCACCGCCCGGTAAGGCCAGGGCGCGGCCGAGCCGCCCCGTTGCGACCAGCGCTTCAAGCCGGCATTGACACGCTCGGCCTGCTCGACATCGGCCTCCAGCGTGTCGTGAAACACACTGGCCATGGCATGGGTGGCGATCTGCGCCAGCGACGGATAGCTCCCCGGCGCTGCAGCAGCCGCGCCCAGGGCGCCGCGCTCGGGTTGGCCCACCCCGATGGCCAGGATGCGCGTGGCCCCCAGGTTGAAGGCCGGCGACAACGGAGCGGTCTGGCGCATCGAGCCATCGCCGAAATACTCGGTGCGTCCCTCCACCTCCATGGGCACGGCGGGAAACAGGTACGGGATGGCCGCCGACGCCAGCAGGTGCTCGGGACCGATGACTTGCGAGCCCGCGCGGAGGCCGAGGCGC
>NZ_JBKBVU010000066.1:0-15680 GCF_046289365.1 Caldimonas sp.
CGCCGGGCCACGGCTTCCTGATGGCCGAGCCCCGCCGCGTGCTGGAGGGCCTTATCGCCCACCGTCTGCACCGCGAGGCCCTGGTGCTGCAGGCCGTCGCCCGCCTGGGGCCGGCGCCGGTGGGGACCCTGCGCGAGCAGGTCTACACCGCGATCCCGCCCGCGCTGCATGCGATGGCCGAACGCTCCTTGCTGGCCCATCTGCTCAAGTTGCAGGCCGAAGGCCGGGTGCGCGCCTCCGAGGCCGGCTGGAGCGCCTGCTGAACCTCAGCGCGGCGGCGGCAGCGGCTCGCCCCACAGGCGCCGCCACAGCCAGGGCAGCGCCAACGCCAGGTCGGGGCGCGAGCCCACCTGTTCCGGCCGTTGCAGTGGCACCGGGTCGCTGCTGAGCGTGGCCATCCGGAAGGTGAAGAAGTAGAAGGGCTCCTGCCCCATGCGCAGGTCGCTCATCAGCACATGGCCGTCGCGTGCCTGCATCTTGAAATAGCCCTTGCTGAACCAGGCGATGCGATCGACCGGCCAATGCCCGCGCAGCTTCTCGTACAGGTCGGCACCGCGGTCGAAACGGTCGAACTGCACCTCGCGGCGGTCGTCCAGCAGCGAGTAGAAACCTTCCAGATGGGCGTCCGGTGTGATCACCAGGATGCGCCACAGCACGGTGTTGAAGGCCGTGGGCGTGGCCATGACCTGCCGCACCTCCACCCCGTGGGCCGCGAGCGAATCGCGGGCCGCGGCCAGGGCCTGCTGCTGGGCCACCACGCTCCAGCCAAGGTAGGCCGTGCTCAGCACCAGGCCGGCGGTGTTCCAGTGCAGGCGGTCGGTCTGCCGCGATCCCCAGGCCACGGTCACGCCCACCAGCAGGGGCAGCGTGTACAGCGGGTCGATGATGAAGACGCTGCCCACGCCGAAGGGGTGGTCGCTGAAGGGCAAGGCCAGTTGCGTGCCGTAGACCGTCATGGCATCCAGCAGCGGATGGGTCACGAGCACCAGCCACAGAGCCAGCCACCAGCGCCGGAACAGGGCCGCCTCGCCGTGCACGCGCGTCACGATCCAGGCCAGCAGCGGCGAGGCCAGGCTCAGGTAAAACAGGGCGTGGGTTTCGCCGCGGTGGTAGGTCATGTTGCGCACCGCATCGCCGAAGTCGATCAGCGCGTCCAGGTCGGGCAGGGTGCCGGCCAAGCCGCCCCACAGGACGGCCTTCCACAGTGCCGTGCGCCGGCCCATCACCGCCAGGCCGACGGCCGAGCCCAACGCGAACTGTGACACCGAATCCATGGACCCTCCTTGAGGCATGGGCGCCTGCCATTGCGCCAGATTGGAACACTTCAAACACCTTCGTGCGTTTATCGCGCGAGCCCCCCACTTTGGGGTATGGGCCGCGGACTCACGCCCCTCTAGCATCGAAATTTTGAAGCCAGTGCTCGGGGATGAAGCGGCGGTCGCCACCGTGTGGCTCCCTCGGTGCGGCGCAGGAGGGCTCGGTGGCGCGGCGATGGATGAAGGCTGCAGCGGCGGTGATCGTTGGGGCGGCCTTGGCGTGGGGGGCGGTTGCGTGGTGGCATCGTGCCGACGCGCCGGCCGATCGCTTGCAGCGCCTGCGCGCGGGCGAGCCCTTGCGGGTGGGCTATGCCGTCGAGCCGCCCTATGCCATCGTGCGTCCTGACGGGCAGGTCGACGGTGTGGCCCCCGAAGTGGCTCGCTTGGTAGGCGAGCGTTTGGGGGTGAGCCGCTACGAGTGGGTCCAAACTCGGTTCGATGCCTTGATCCCCGAGCTGCGCGCGCATCGCTTCGATGTGGTGGCCGCTGGCATGTTTATCACCCCGCAGCGGGAGGCGTGGGTGGCGCATTCGCGGCCGATGATGCGGGTGCGCTCTGGCGTGTTGTGGCGCCGCAGCGCGGAAGAGACGCAGGCTTCGGCCTGGAAAGGCTGGGAGCCGGTGCAGCGTGTGGCGGTGATCGAAGGTTCGGTGGAGCATCAGCGCTGGTTGGCCGGCGGCGGCTTGCAAGACCGCTTGATGCTCGTGCCCGATGCGGCCAGCGGCCAAGCCGCCGTGCTCGAAGGCTTGGCCGATGCCTTGGCGCTGTCGTGGCCGTCGGTGCAATGGATGGCGGCGCACAGCCAAGGCCGCTTGCAGGCGCACCCTTTGGACGCAAGGGAGCTGCTGGGAGCCCAGGCCGATCACCCGGCGTTTCAGTTCCGTCATGAAGACGAGGCCTTGCGTCGTGCCTGGGACCAGGCCCTGGGCGAGGTGCTCGGCAGTGAGCAATACGCCGCCGTGCTGGCGCGCTGGGAGTTGGGAGAGGACGTGTTCCCGCCGCGCGAACGCGAGCCGCAGGAGGGCGGCCGATGAAGTCTCCGAAGGGGCTTCGCGCCCGTATGCGGGGGGGGTCGAGCTGGCCGCTGTGGGCGTGGGCGGCCGTGCTCGGCTCGGGGCTGATCTGTCTGACGGTCGTGTGGCTGCAAAGCAGCTACTTGAGCCAACTGGAGCAGACCGTGCGCACCTTGCGCTACATGCGCGTGGCACGCATCGACGTGGCCCAAGGGGTGCTGCACTTGAGTTTGGCCACAGACGATGCGCCCGGGCCCTGGAATGCCTCGCAAGGCTTGGCCTTGATCGACCAAGCGCTGGACCAGTTGAGCCATGTGGCCACGTCGGCCGGGGCCACCAGCGCTGCGACGCAGGAGCTGGCCGAGGCGATCACCCAGATGCGACAGGCCTGGCGCAGCGCTGGCGATGACCGCCTGCTTTGGCTGCGCTCCAGCGCCGCGCGCCTGATGCTGGGGCGGGTCGATGGGGCGGCCGCACGCTTGGTGCAGGAGATGAGCCAGCAGCTTGACGAAGCCATCGCACAGCAGCGTCGGCGCCAGTGGATGGCCTTGGCGTGGACCGTGGTGTTGCTGTCTGTGCTGGCCTGGGCGGTGTGGCGTGCGTGGCGTCGCCAACGGCGCATCGAAGCGGCTTTGTACGACACCCAACAACGCTACCGCGCGCTGGCGGCCGAGCGCAAAACCCACCTGGACGAGGCCTTGGCCGAGCAACGGCGCGCCGATGTGTTTTGGCGCACCGTGGTTGATCACCAGCCGACCCTGGTGGCCTATTGGGACAAAGATCTCATCTTGCGCTTTGCCAACAAGGCCTATCTCGAATGGCTGGGCAAGAGCGCCGATCAGGCCATCGGCCGCCCAGTGGCCGAGGTCGTTGGCCAAGAGCTCTTTCAGCGCGAGTGGCCCAGGATCCAGCGCATCTTGCAAGGCGAGAGTTTCGAGGGCGAATACACCTGGTCTGTGGACGAACGCACGCCGCGCCAGTTCTGGGCCCATCGCATGCCCGATCGGCGTGACGGACGCATCCACGGCTATTACTTCTTCGCCACCGATGTGAGCGATTTGAAAGTGGCGCACGACCACCTGGAGGCGCTCAACGTCGAGCTCACCCGCGCGCGTGACCGCGCCGAGGCGGCCAACCGCGCCAAGAGCGCGTTCCTGGCCAACATGAGCCACGAAATCCGCACCCCGATGAATGCCATCATCGGATTGACCCATTTGCTGCGCCAGCAGCTTGGCTCGGGCGAGCACGCCGACAAGCTGGACAAAATCGATACGGCTGCCCAGCATTTGCTGTCCATCATCAACGATGTGCTGGACCTGGCCAAAATCGAAGCCGGCAAGCTCCAACTCGAGCCGGCCGATTTCCGTATCGACACCATGTTGTCGCGCACCTGCGATCTGGTGGCACCGAAAGTGCGCGACAAAGGCCTGGAGCTCGTGCTCGATGCAGACCACCTGCCCGTGTCGGTGCATGGCGATGCCACTCGCCTGTCGCAAGCCTTGCTCAATTTGCTGAGCAATGCGGTGAAGTTCACTGATCAAGGCGTGGTCTTGTTGCGCGGTGAACTGCTTGCCGAAGCTGCCGAGCAGCTTCAGTTGCGCTTTTCCGTGCGAGACACCGGCCCCGGGCTCACGCCCGAGCAGATCGAGCGCATCTTTCAGCCTTTCGAGCAACTCGACGGCACTCGCACCCGTCGTCATGGCGGCACCGGCTTGGGGTTGACCATCACGCGCCATCTGGTGCAGTTGATGGGAGGCGACATTGGCGTGGACAGTCAGCCCGGCCAAGGCAGCACCTTCTGGTTCACCGTGAGCTTGCGCCGCGCGGCCACCCAGCCCTCGCGTGTGGACGTGCGCTTGCGCGGTTTGCACGTCTTGCTCATCGACGACTTGATCGAAGCCCGTCAAGCACTCGCGGAGATGCTGCACATCATGGGCTTGCAGGTGCAAGCCTGCGACAGCGGTGCGCAAGCCGTGCACGACATGAGCCAAAGCAAGGCGCGTCGGCCCGATGTCATCGTGACCGATTGGCTTATGCCCGAGATGGACGGCTTGCAAACCCTGCGCCGCTTGCGTGAGCTGTGGGGGGCGCAAGCCATGCCGGCGAGTTTGATGGTCACCGCGCGCGACGACCCCGCCTTGCGCCAAGCGGCCCGGGCGCAGGGGGTGGGGGCCGTGCTGCTCAAGCCGGTGACGCCGTCGGCTTTGCACGATGCCTTGATCGCGCTCTTGCGTGAACGCATCAGCCAGGCGCCACCGCCGCCCGTGTTGCCGCCACCGCAAGCGGTGCCGCCGCAAGGCCGCTTGTTGCTGGTCGAAGACAATCCCGTCAACCAGGAGGTCGCGCGTGAACTGCTGCGCGCAGTGGGCTTGCACGTGGATGTGGCCAGCAACGGTGTGGACGCCGTGCGCATGGCTTCGGCCTATCCGTACCGTCTGATTCTGATGGACATGCACATGCCTGAGATGGACGGCTTGCAAGCCACGCGGGCCATTCGCGCCTTGGCCGCTCATGCGCACACGCCCATCGTGGCGATGACCGCCAATGCCTTCGGCGAAGACCGCGAGGCCTGCCTGGCCGCCGGCATGAACGACCACATCGCCAAGCCGGTGGAGCCCTCTTTGCTGTATGCCCGCTTGCGCCACTGGCTGGGGTCTTAGGGGCGAGGGTTTGGTAGGCCGTGCAGGGCTCGAACCTGCGACCAAAGGATTATGAGTCCTCTGCTCTAACCGACTGAGCTAACGGCCCGAAAGGGTGGGCCCCGATTGTAGGCCGTGCTACTTCTGGCTCAGCGCGTTGGACACCAGGCGGGAGGTGATGTCCACGATCTGGATCATGCGGTCGTAGGCCATGCGGGTGGGGCCGATCACGCCCAGGGTGCCCACGACCTGGCCGTCCACTTCGTAAGGCGCTGAGACGACGGACAGCTCCTCGTAGGGCACGACCTGGCTCTCGCCGCCGATATAGATTCGCACGCCCTCGGCGCGACTGGAGACGTCGAGCAGTCGCATGAGCTGGGTCTTCTGTTCGAACAGGTCGAAGAGCTTGCGCAGCGACTCCAGGTCGCTGGAGAAGTCCTGCACGGTCAGCAGATTGCGCTCGCCCGAGACGACCACCTGCTCCTGGCTGCTGGCCATGGCTTCGGTGCCGGCCTGCACGGCCGCCTGCATCAGGCTGGCGATCTCGCCGCGCAGGGCCTCCACCTCGGTTTGCAGGCGGTTGCGCACCTCCTCGAGCGTCAAACCGGCGAAATGGGTGTTGATGTAGTTCGTGGCCTCGACGAGCTGGGCCTGGGTGTAATTGTGCTCGGTGAAGAGCACGCGGTTTTGCACGTCACCGTCGGGGGCGACCAGGATCACGAGCACGCGCCGGTCGGACAGGCGCAGGAACTCGATGTGGTGGAACACCGAGGGCTTGCGCGGCGCAGTGATCACGCCCACGAAGTGCGACAGGTTGGACAGCAGGTGGGCCGCATTGGCGATCACGCGCTGCGGCTGGTCGGGCTGGAGCTGATCGCGCACGCAGGCCACCTCCGGCGGCGGCTGGTTCAGGTCCAGCGGCCGGGCGGTGAGCATGGTGTCGACGAACAGACGGTAGCCGCGCGCGGTGGGCACCCGCCCGGCCGAGGTGTGGGGGCTGGCGATCAGCCCCAGCTCCTCGAGGTCGGCCATCACGTTGCGGATGGTGGCCGGCGACAGCTCCAGCCCCGAGGCCTTGGACAGAGTGCGCGAACCCACCGGCTGGCCGTCCGCAATGTAGCGTTCCACCAGGGTTTTGAGCAGGGTCTTGGCGCGGTCGTCCAGCATGGCGTTGATTTTAGGGCGCGCCGGCGCGCTGCAAGGGGCGCCGCTTGGGCGTTTTCCCTGGCCAGGCGGGGACTTGGGCCCCTCGGTGGCGGCGTGGGCGCTGTGGTGTAATCCCGCCCATGAAATCCCGCTTCCGTCACGTGGCGCTGATCGGCAAATACCAGGCCCAGGGCATGCGGGGGGTGCTGGAGGACATTGCCCAGTTCATCTGCCGCCAGGGGGCGGAGGTCTCGGTCGAGTACGACACGGCCATGAACACCGGCCTGAGCGGCCACCCGATGCTCGACGTGGAAGGTGTGGGCCGCGAATGCGACCTGGCCGTCGTGGTGGGCGGTGACGGCACCATGCTGCACATTGCCCGCGAGGTGGCGCGCCACGGGGTGCCGCTGGTGGGCATCAACCAGGGCCGCCTGGGCTTCATCACCGACATCCCGGTGGGCGAGGTGCACGAGGTGCTGGGGCCCGTGATGGCCGGCGACTTCGAGGAGGAGCGCCGCAGCATGCTCGAAGGCCAGGTCGTGCGCGACGGCCGTGTCATCTTCGAGGCCTTTGCCCTCAACGACGTGGTGGTCAACCGCGGCGCCACCGCTGGCATGGTGGAGCTGCGCATCGAGGTGGCTGGCGACTTCATGGCCAACATCCGCTGCGACGGCCTCATCGTGGCTTCGCCCACGGGCTCGACGGCCTATGCGCTGTCGGCCGGGGGGCCCATCTTGCACCCGGACATCGCTGGCTGGGTGCTGGTGCCCATCGCGCCCCACACCCTGTCCAACCGGCCTATCGTGCTGCCCGACGACAGCGAGGTCGCAGTGGAGATCGTTGGCGGGCGCGACACGAGCGTGAATTTCGACATGCAAAGCCTGGCCAGCCTGTTGCACGGCGACGTCGTCCACGTGCGCCGATCGGCACACCGGGTACGCTTCCTCCATCCGCGCGGCTGGAGCTATTACGCCACGCTGCGCAAGAAACTCCATTGGAACGAAGGTTTGGGAGCCTGAGCCGATGCTGCGCCGCATCGCCCTGAGGGATTTCGTCATCGTCCATGAGCTCGAGGTCGAGTTGGCCCCGGGCTTTTCCGTGCTGACCGGCGAGACCGGCGCCGGCAAGTCCATCCTGATCGATGCGCTGCAGCTCGCGCTGGGCGCGCGCGGCGACGCCGGCGTGGTGCGCGAGGGGGCCGCCCGCACCGAGATCAGCGCCGAGTTCGACAGCCCGGCCGCTTTGGCGGCCTGGCTGGACGAGGCCGGCTTCCAGACCGATGAGGTGCTGTTGTTGCGGCGCAGCATCGATGCCCAGGGCAAGAGCCGCGCCTGGATCAACGGCAGCCCGGCCACCGTGGCCCAGCTCAAGGCGGTGGGTGAGCACCTGGTGGACATCCACGGCCAGCATGCCTGGCAGAGCCTGACCCGGCCTGAATCGGTGCGCAGTCTGCTCGACGCCTATGCGGGCTGCGACCTCGCGCCGCTGGCGCGGGCCTGGACGGCCTGGCGTTCGGCCGCCCAGGCGCTGGAGGAGGCGCGCGCCGGGCAGGACCACCTGCAGCGTGAGCGCGAGCGCCTGGCCTGGCAGATCGGCGAGCTCGACAAGCTCTCGCCCGGTCCCGACGAATGGGCCGAGCTCGATGCCGAGCACCGGCGCCTGAGCCATGCCCAGGCCCTGACCGAGGCGGTGCAGGCCGCCTTGCAGGCGGTGTCCGAGTCCGAGGGCAGCGCCGACGAACTGACCGCCCGCGCCATCGACGGCCTGGAGGCGGTGGCCGACTACGACGGCGCGTTGGCCAACGTGATCGAGGTGTTGCGCAGTGCCCAGGCCCAGCTCGAGGATGCCGCCCACAGCCTGAACGCCTACCTGCGCCACGGTGAGCTCGATCCGGCCCGACTGCACGAGCTCGACGGGCGCCTGTCGAGCTGGATGGGCCTGGCGCGCCGCTACCGCCGGCCGCCCGAGGAGCTGCCCGCGCTGTGGGCGCAGTGGAAGGACGAGCTGGCCCGGCTCGATGCAGCGGCCGACCTGGAAGGCCTGGAACGCGCCGCGGCCCAGGCCCGCAAGGCCTACGACCAGGCGGCGCGCGAGGTCTCCAAAGCCCGCCGCGAAGCGGCGCCCCGGCTGGCCCGGGCCGTCACCCAGGCGATGCAACAGCTCGGCATGGCTGGCGGCCGCTTCGAGGTGGCGCTGGTGCCCAACGATGCACCCCAGTCCCACGGCCTGGAGTCGGTGGAGTTCCTCGTCGCCGGCCACGCCGGCAGCTCGCCGCGCCCGCTGGCCAAGGTGGCCTCGGGGGGGGAGCTGTCGCGCATCGCGCTGGCCATCGCCGTCACCACCAGCCAACTCGGCGAGGCCGGCACGCTGATCTTCGACGAGATCGACGCCGGTGTGGGCGGCGCGGTGGCTGACACCGTGGGGCGGCTGATGAAGCAACTCGGGCGCGACCGCCAGGTGCTGGCCGTCACGCATCTCCCGCAGGTGGCCGCCTGTGCCGATCACCATTGGGTGGTCAGCAAGACCACCGAGGCGGGTCGCACTTCCAGCAGCCTGCGCTGCGTGGCCGGCGAGGCCCGGGTGGCCGAGGTGGCCCGCATGCTGGGCGGGCAGCAGCTCTCCGGCACGAGCTTCGCGCATGCCCAGGAGATGCTGGCCACGGCCGCGACGCCGCCCGGCCCGGTGCCAGAGCCGCGGGCACGGAGGCGCGGATGAGCGAGACCACCGCCGCGGCCGCGCTGCGCGAACTGGTGCTCATCACCGGCATCTCCGGCTCGGGCAAGTCGGTGGCGCTGCATGCGCTGGAGGACGCCGGCTATTTCTGCGTGGACAACCTGCCGGCCGAGCTGCTGGAGCCTTGCGTGCAGCTCGAGCACGAGAAGTTCACCGCGCGCGTGGCCATCGCGGCTGACGTGCGCGCCGCGCAGTCGCTGCCCCTGCTCAAGCCCGCGCTGGCGCGGCTGCGCGACCAGGGCGTTACGGTGCGGCCGGTCTTCCTCGACGCCTCCACTGACACCCTGGTGCGGCGCTTTTCGGAAACGCGCCGCCGCCACCCGCTGTCCGACCCCCTCGCGGCCGACCCGACCACCCAGCGTGCGCTGATCGAGGCGATCGAACTCGAGCGCGAGCTGCTGGCCGAGTTGCGCGAGATGTCCACCATCATCGACACCAGCGAACTGCGGCCGGCCCAACTGCGCCAGTGGACGCGCCAGATCGTGCAGGCCCCGGCGGCCTCGCTCACGCTGGTGTTCGAGTCCTTCGCCTTCAAGCACGGCGTGCCGCTCGATGCGGATTACGTCTTCGACGTGCGCATGCTGCCCAACCCGTACTACGACCGCGAGCTGCGCCCCCATACCGGGCGTGACGCGCCGGTGATCGCCTATTTGCAGCAGCAGCCCGAGGTGGCCGAGATGCTCGCCCAGATCGAGGCCTTCCTGCGCCGCTGGCTGCCCGCCTTCGAGCAGGACCAGCGCGCCTACCTCACCGTGGCGGTGGGCTGCACCGGCGGGCAGCATCGCTCCGTCTACCTCGTCGAACAACTGGCCCAGCGCTTCCGGGCGCGGGGCTCCACCCTGATCCGTCACCGCGAGCTCGATGCGCGTGACGCTGCTTCATGACCGATCTGCCCGACCCTTCCTCGCTGCCGCTTTTCCCTTTGCAAACCGTGCTGTTCCCCGAGGGCCTGCTGGGCCTGAAGGTGTTCGAGGCGCGTTATCTCGACCTCGTCAGCGAGTGCCTGCGCACCCAGCGACCCTTCGGCGTGGTGGCCCTGCGCCAGGGCCAGGAAGTCCGACGCGAAGGCGAGGCCGTGGCCCTCGAGGCCGTGGGCTGCCTGGCCGAGCTGATCGAGGTTGACAGCGAGCAGGCCGGCATCCTGCATTTGCGCTGCCGCGGCTCGCAGCGTTTCCGCATCCGGTCCACACGCCAACGTGACGACGGTCTGTGGCTGGCCGAGGTGGGCTGGCTGGCTCCCGACCCGGCCGTGCTGCCGCAGGAGGACTACCTCGCCAGCGCGCAGGCCCTGGCCAACGCGATCCAGATGCTGCGCCAGCGCGGCCCCTTGCCGTTCCTGGAGCCCTTCCGCTTCGAGGAGGCCGGCTGGATCGCCAACCGCTGGTGCGAGATCCTGCCCATCCCGCTGGCCGCGCGCCAGAAGCTGATGGAGCTGGAGGACCCGCAGGTGCGCCTGAAGCTGGTCGATCAGTTCCTGCGCAGCAAAGGCATCATCGGCGGGGCCTGAGGGCCTCTGTGTTCATACCGGGCCGCGTGAGGCCAGCAGTTTGCGCAGCGGCGCCGGCAGGCCCCAGTCGGCCAGGGCCTCGTAGGCCACCCACTGGCCGGGGCCGGGCGGCCGCGGCTCGGGCCCGTGCAGCACACACTGGCGCGGGTGCAGCAGCCAGTCGAAGTGCGTGAGCGCATGCGAGATGCTTGGCCAGGGGGTCAGCGGCCCGGGCCAGTCCGCCTGCAAGGCCGCCTCGCTGTCGTATTCGGGCAGGCTGTGCAGGCCCGCCCACACCCCACGCGCGGGCCGCGGCTGCAGCCACACCCGGCCTTCATGCTCCAGCCACAGCCACCAATGCTCGCGACGGCTGCGCCTGAGCTTGCGGGTCCTGACGGGGTAGGCCTCGGGGCGGCCTTCGGCACGGGCCGCGCACCAGGCCTGCACCGGGCAATGCAGACAGTGCGGCGAGCGCGCCGTGCACACCGTGGCGCCCAGGTCCATCAGGCCCTGGGTGTAGGCAGCCATGTCCTGCCCGGGCAGCAATGCGGTGGCCTCCTCCCACAGCGAGCGCTCGTGACGGGCCTGGGCCAGGTCCTCGCCGAAGCCCAGCACGCGCGTGAGCACCCGCTTGACGTTGCCATCCAGGATGGCCGCGCGCTCGCCGAAACAGAAGGCCGCGATCGCCGCCGCGGTGGAGCGCCCGATGCCCGGCAGCTCGGCCAGGGCCTGGGCCGTGCGCGGGAACTGCCCGCCGTGCTGGTCCACCACCACCTGGGCGCAGCGGTGCAGGTTGCGCGCGCGGCTGTAGTAGCCCAGGCCGCTCCAGGCGGCCATCACCTCGTCACTGCTTGCACGGGCCAGCGAGTGCACATCGGGGAAGCGCTGAAGGAAACGCTCGTAGTAGGCCAGCACCGTGCTCACCTGGGTCTGCTGCAGCATGATCTCCGACAGCCACACGTGGTAGGGCTCGCGGCTGCGCTGCCAGGGCAGGTCATGGCGGCCGTGCGTGCGCTGCCAGGCGATCACGGCCGCAGCGAAATGCGGGCGCAGTGCTGCGGTGGAAGGAGGGCGACGCGACATGCCGCGATTGTGGCGGCTGTCCGCCAGCGCGTTCACACTAGCTCAGGCCTGCAAGGGGGCGGGGTGGGTGCTCAGGTCGAGGTCCAGCGCCAGCGGCTCGATCCCGGAGGAGGGCAGCGGAGCAGCCGCCTGTTGCTGCAATCGGGCCACCAGGCGGTGCAGGCGCTCCTGGAGTTCACGCATGCGCCCTTCCTGGGCTTCCATCTCGCTCACGCGGGCCTCCAGTTCGGCCGCGGCGCTGCGCACGCGCTCCAGTGTCTCGCGTCGGCGCTTGAAGTTGCGGCGTCGGTCGCGCAACTGGGTGTCGATCTGGGCCGAGGCGGTCTTGTTCCACAGCTCGAGTTCGGCGCTGGCACCTTCGAAGACCACTCGCAGCTTGGACACCAGCATGCGCCGGAACTGCGACATGAAGCGCTCGTTGGACAGGCGCAATGCATGCGACAGCCCCAGGTACTGCGTGTAGTTGCGCTCGATCAGCTCGAGGTCGCGCACGAAGCGGGAGAGGTCGGGCGCGGCCGGCACGGCCAGGCCGAAGCCGAACTCGGCGTTGAGCTTCTGGAAGGACGCGCCCAGCATCGTGTGGATCTCGTGGCCCTTGGCCTGGGCCTCGTCGAGCTTGGAACGCAGCGCCTGCGCCATCTCGGTGAAAGCCTTGCGTGCACCGAAGTTGAGGATGGCCGAGCGCAGCCGTTCCTGCAGCACCTCGGTGTGGCGACGCACCACGTCGCTGGAGATGCCCACCAAGGCGTCCTTGAGCATGCGCGTGTGCACCGAGCGCATGGCCTGCACGTGCGCGATGCACTGCTCGAATTCGCTGCTTTCGGCCTCCACGCGCCGGATCATCACCTCGACCATGCCCGCGTTCTTGCCACGCAGACCGCGTAACTCGAGCAACTGCTCGGCGCACTGTCGCCGGCGGTCGGCCAGGCGGCGGCCGATCTGGGCCTCCAGCCGGCGGGCGCTGTCGATCACCAGCTGCGCCAGCACCTCCTTGCGCTGCGGCAGCAACTGCCGGCCCAGCGCGTCCTCCAGCTCCAGCAGGCGGCTGGCGCGCAAGTCGTCGGCATCGCCGGTCACGCGACCGGCCAGCGCGATCTTGGCCGAGATCGGAAAAACCCGGTCCTCGGGGATGCCCAGTGTTTGCGCCGTCTGGCTGCGCTGGCGGCCGATGTGCGCCTCCACCTCGGCCGGCGAGCTCAGCGGATCGGTGAGCGCATCGATCTTGTTCAGCGCCACGTAGCGCGCCAGCGGCTGGCCGCACAGATGATCCCGCCAGATCGCCAGGTCGGACTTCGTCACGCCGGTGTCGGCCGCCAGGATGAAGACCGTGGCATGCGCCGAGGGCAGCAGGCTCACGGTCAGCTCGGGCTCGGCGCCGATGGCGTTCAGGCCCGGGGTGTCCAGGATCACCAGGCCGCGCTTGAGCAGCGGATGCGGGTAGTTGATGACGGCATGCCGCCAGGCCGGCACCTCGACGAGCCCGTCCTCGCCCAGCGGCGGGTTGTCCTGGGCCCGCTCGTCATCCCAGAAGCCCAGCGCCCGGGCCTCGTCCTGCGGCACGCGCCGCGTGGCCATCACGCGGGTCAGCGCCTCGGCCAGTTCGTCGGGCCGCTTCACGTTGAGCGTCACCTCGGTCCACACGCCGGCTTGCTGGCGCAGTTCGGCCAGCGAGGCCGGCCCCAGCCGGGTCTCGATGGGCAGCAGGCGCAGCGACGGCGGCTCGTCGGGGTCGTAGCTCAGCTCGACCGGGCACATCGTGGTGCGCCCGGGCGTGGCCGGCAGGATGCGCCGGCCGGTGTCGGCGAAGAAAATCGCGTTGATCAGCTCGGACTTGCCGCGCGAGAACTCGGCGACGAAGGCCACCACCAAGCGGTCTCGGGCCAGGCGGGCCTGCAGCGACTCCAGCAGGTCGGTGGCCGGTTCGTCCAGCAGATCGTGGTCGAAGAGAAAGCGCGACAGCTCCTGCAACTGGACCTCGAGATCGGCGCGCCACAGGCCGAGGGCATCGAACTTCAGCGCGAACGAGGGTGACGGAGCGGCAGACGACATGGCGGTCACACCGGACAAGCGGGATGGAGGCGATCATGGTAGCGCATGGCTGCCGCCGGGCCCGCCGTTCGCGGCTGCGGGGCTGCCGTTCGTCACGACCGGGGCCGCCGTTACCTTTTGCTACGGCTGCCGTCGTGCAGGCCCGGGCCGTCAGCCGCGCTTTTGGCACCGCGGGCAGAAGTAGGTGGAGCGCTGGCCTTGCACGATGCGGCGGATGGGCGTGCCGCACACGCCGCAGGGCCGACCTTCGCGGCCGTAGACGCGCGCCTCGTCCTGAAAGGCGCCGTTGTGGCCCTGGGCGTCGCGGAAGTCGCGCAGTGTCGAGCCGCCGGCGGCCAGCGCGCGCGCCAGCGTGTCGCGGATGGCCGCCGCCAGGCGCTCGCAGCGTGGCCGGCTCAGGCGGGCGGCCGGGGTGCGCGGGTCGATGCCCGCGGCGAACAGCGCCTCGCTGGCGTAGATGTTGCCCACGCCCACGACCACGTCGCCGGCCAGCAGGGCCTGCTTGACCGCCACCCGGCGGCCGCGCAGGCCGGCGTGCAGCACGGCCCCGTCGAAGCCGGGCTCCAGCGGTTCAGCTCCCAGTGGGGCCAGCAGCTTGCGTGCGGGGTCGGCCTCCAGCGAATCCGACCACACCACGGCACCGAAACGCCGCGGGTCATGCAGCCGCAGCAGGCCGCGGGTGGTCCACAGGTCGAAATGGTCATGCGGCCCGGGCGGCGGATGGGTGCGGTCGTAGCGCAGCGAGCCCGACATGCCCAGGTGCAGCAGCAGCCCGCCGCGCTCCAGCGGCAGCCACAGATACTTGCCGCGGCGACGGGCCTCGCCCAGGGTCTGTCCGTGCAAGGATTCGGGCGCACACCCCAGCGGCCAGCGCAGCGGCTTGCCCAGGCGCACGCCCAGCACGCGGGCCCCGGCCAGCTGCGAGGCGAAACTTTGCCGGGTGACTTCGACTTCGGGCAGTTCAGGCATGCGGGGAATTATCCGGGCGTCCGTAGAATCGAATCGACTTTGAGGAGTTGCCCATGCCGATGCGTCCCCTGAATCTGCGAGTGCTGGCCGCGGCCCTGGCCGCTTCGGCCGTGCTCTGGGGCGCCCCGGCCCGGGCCCAGCCTGTGGCGGCCGCTGTGCCGCCGCGCCCGGCCGAGCCGGCCGTGGTGAACTCGGCCCTGGACGCCGCGTTGTTCTACCAGCTCCTCGTCGCCGAGATGGAACTGCGCGCCGGGGCCGCCGGCACGGCTTACGAACTGCTGCTCGATGCAGGGCGTAAAACCCGCGACGAGCGCCTGTTCCAGCGTGCCACCGACATCGCCTTGCAGGCCCGCGCCGGCGAGCAGGCCCTGGCGGCCGCGCAGGCCTGGCGCACGGCCGCGCCCGGCTCGCTCGACGCGCTGCGCTACCTGGCGCAGATCCAGGTAGGCCTGGGCCGCGCGGCACAGGCGCAAGAGCCCCTGCGGGCCCTGCTGGAGCGTACGCCGCCGGCCGAGCGGGCCGCGGCGATTGCGCTGCTGCCGCGCCATTTCGCCCGCGCCGCGCAGTTGCCCGAGGTCGTTGCAATGCTCGACGCGGTGCTGCAGCCCTACCTCGACCAGCCCGACACGCGTGTGGCCGCGCTGGTGGCGCAGGCGCGCATGCGCCTGCTGCTGCGCGAGCCGGCCCAGGCACTGGCGCTGGCCCGGCAGGCCCAGCAACACGATGCCGCCGCCGAGGGGCCGGCCCTCGTTGCGCTCGAACTGGTGGGCCAGCAGCCGCAGGCCGACACCCTGATGGCCGCCTACCTGCAGGCGCGGCCCCGGGGCCATGCGCTGCGGCTGGGCTATGTGCGCCAGCTCGTGAGCTTGCAGCGCTATGTCGAGGCCGTCGCCCAGCTCGAGGAGGCGCTTCGTCTCGAACCCGCGCTGGCGGCCGGCTGGCTCAGCCTGGGAGCCCTGCGCCTGGAGCTCAAGGAGCCTGCGGCGGCCGAACAGGCCCTGCGGCGCTATGTCGACCTGGGCGCGCTCACGCCGGCCTCGGACGACCCGGCCATGGCCGTCACGGCCGAGGGCCTGACGCAGGCCTATCTCATGCTGGCCCAGGCCGCCGAGTCGCGCGGGCAGATGCAGCAGGCCGAGCAGTGGCTTGCACGTGTGGACGACCCCGCCGCAGCGCTGAGCGTGCAGCAGCGCCGTGCCTCCCTGCTGGCCCGCCAGGGGCGCCTGGACGAGGGCATCGCGCTGAT
>NZ_JBKBVU010000294.1:0-2732 GCF_046289365.1 Caldimonas sp.
CGGCTTCAACATCCGCTGGCTGCTGCGTGCCATCGCCCGGCGGGGCATTGCTCCAGCCTTTTTGCGCTCGCTTTGGCTGCTGTCAGCGCTCGCCGCGTCCGCGAGTCGACTCGCTACTCTTGCACGTCCGGCGCTTCTCGTCGGTGCCGTGAGATGAATTTTGCAGGGCCGACTACGTAGATGGATGACATCGATCTCATCACTGCCTGCGCCCGCAGTGACACGCGGGCGCTCCGCAGCCTGCACGCCCGCCATGCCCGAGCGGCGTTCGCGTTCGCTTTGCGCATGCTCGGCAACGAGGCCGACGCCGATGACGCGGTGGCCGAGGCATTCTACGAAGTCTGGCGGCAGGCCAGCCGGTTTGCCGGCCATTCGAGCGTGCGCACCTGGATACTCGGCATCGTGCGCCACAAGGCGCTGGATCTGTTGCGCTCGCGTGGTGCGTGTCTCGAAGACCCGCTCGATGACGAGGAAGCCGCGTGTGTTGCCGACCAGGGTATGACACCGTTCGAGTGGCTTGCCGAACGCCAGCGCGTGCAAATCGTGGCCGAGTGCATGGACGCGCTGCCCGCGGCGCAGAAAGAAAGCCTGCATCTAGCGCTGCTCGAAGGCATGACGCTTGCCGAAATTGCCCAGGTGCAAGGCGTGCCAGACAACACCGTCGCCACCCGGATTCATCATGGCAAGCGCAAGCTCAAGGACTGTGTGGCCGCGGCCCTGGGTTTGAAGAATTCCGCATCAAGGCGCGACTCATCCACATGAGCAAGCATAGCCCCGATCCGGCCCAAGACCCCTTTGCGGGAAGCGACGCGGCCGAACGCCGCTGGCTCGAACGCACCCGCGGTCAGCTCGAAGCCGCCACTCTGCCGTTCGACGAGGCAGCCAACTGGCGACGCCTGGTAGAACGTGTTGAGGCCGAGGCCCAGCGGCCGCGTGCTGGCTGGATCCGTCCGGCGCGCAAGCGTCTGCCATGGTGGCAGGCGTTCGTTTCCTTTGCGCTGGGCGCGGCCACCGCAGCGGTGGTCGCGGTAAGCGTGTTGCCGCTGGTGACGCAACGAGGCGCCGAAGTCGAGCCGCTCGGCGCGGCGACTCCGGGCGTGGCAGAAGGCATGACCGTGTTGCAAGTGGTGTTTCGCGATGAAGCCATGTCAGCGCAGATCCGCGCGGCGCTCGAGCAAGTGGGCGGCGAGGTGGTGGGAGGGCCAGGCCGCCTCGGCGTCTGGCGCGTGGCGGTCCCGGCAGGCCAGTCGGCCGCCGCCAAACAAACGCTGCGTGCGAACGCCATCGTCGAGAGTGTCAGCCAATGAAGCGCGCGCTCGTTCTCTTTGCCGCCGGCCTGCTTTGCAGCGCTGCCGCTTTCGGCCAGACCGAGCTACAAAAACCGGTCGAGCCGCGCTCGGGCGTCGGCGTTCAGATCGACCTCGGCAGTGTCATACGGGGTCTGTCCGCATTGCTCGCCAACAACCCGGCGAGCGCGCCAGCGTTCGCGCCCGGCCAGATCGTGGCCGTGTGGGAGCTGGCCGATGCGCAGGAGCCCGCCGCCTTCGCGGCTGCCATCCAGGGGCAAGTGCTCGCCTCCGATCGCCTCGAAGCGCTCGCGCTGCACGTCGCGCTGATCGCGGTCGACGACGAACGGGTTGAAGCGTCCCTGCAGCTTTTACGCGATCGCTTCCCTACCGCGGTGTTCGACCGCAACGCGCTCGTCTATCCCCAAGAGGCGGCACAGGACGGCGCGCGTGCCCGTCAGTATGCCACCGCGCTCATTGGCGCCAGCGCGCTGCAGCGGCTTGCACGCTCGGTGCGTATCGGCGTGATCGATGGCGCGCCTGAACCGAATTTTGCGCTCGACGTGGCTGCGCTGGCCGTCGAACGGTTCGCGGCCACCGATGCGGCGAGCGACCACGCCAGCGCCGTGGCCTGCGTGCTCGCTTGCCGGGCCGAGACGGGATTTGCTGGGCTCGCCCCGGGGGCGGAGCTCGCCTGGGCCGCCGTGCTCGCCCCCGGCCCAGACGGACGCGAGCGCGGCGATACCTACCGGTTTGCCCGCGCCCTGGATTGGATGGCCGGCCGCCGTGTGGACATCATCCACGCAAGCCTTGGCAGCGCGCCCAACCAAGTGCTGGCGCGGGTGCTCGAGCGCACCCTGCCGCGTGTGCGCGCCATCGTCGCGGCGGCGGGCAACGGCGGGCCAAAAGGAAAGCCCCCCTATCCCGCGGCCTATCCCGGCGTGATCGCCGTCGCCGCCGTGGACGCCGAGGCCCGTCCGTGGGCTGACGGCACCCGAGGCGAATACATCCTGCTCGCCGCGCCGGGCGTGGACGTCTGGCTGCCGGTGAGGCAAGGCCATTACTTCACCGGCACCTCTTACGCCGCCCCCTTCGTGACCGCCTGGGTCGCACAGCGGCTGGCGCGCGGACAGCCGGCGGATGGCGCTGCCTTGTGCGCCGCGGCGCGCGACCTGCCGCCCACTGGGCGCGACGAGGCCACGGGCTGCGGGCTGCTGCGCTGGTCGCCATAACGCCGCCGCGCGCGGGCCATTGAAGAAAACCGCCGGATTCACCGACTCAGGGACACCAACTCAACCTGAAGAGGTGAAACATGTCTGCATTGCGTTTTCTGACCACGACCCTCGTCCTCGGCCTGGCCCTTGCCGCTGCTCACGCCGCCGAGCGCGATGCCATCGCCAGCGGCGCCAAGCTGACCAAAGCCGACGCCGCGCGCACCGCGCCGGC
>NZ_JBKBVU010000067.1:0-15528 GCF_046289365.1 Caldimonas sp.
CTCAGCCGCGCGCCCGGGTTGACGACGATGCGCTTGACCTGGAAGCGCTCGCCGGCGTCGATCGCGTCGTACCAGCCCCAGGGCCGGTAGACCTTGCGGTGCTGCAGGGCCTGCTGCTCGCCGTTGCGGCGCAGCCGCTCGACGATCTTCTTCACCGACTGGGTGTGGGCCTTGCCGGCCACGAGCACGGCATCGGGTGTCTCGACGACGACCACGTCGTTCAGGCCCACGGTGGCCACCAGACGCGAGCCGGCCATCACCAGGCTGTTGCGTGTGTCCTCGAGCACCGCCTGGCCGCGCACCCAATTGCCGGCCTCGTCCTTGTCAGCCACGGCCCACAAGGCGTCCCAGGCGCCGACGTCGGACCAGCCCACGCTCATCGGCACCACGACACCGGCCCCGAGCTCGGGGTGGGCGGCGAGCTTTTCCATCACGGCATAGTCGATGGAGTCGGCAGGGCAGGCCTCGAAGGCCGACCGGTCCACCCGCAGGAAGTCGAGATCGCGGCGCGAGCGCGCCAGGGCCTGCTCGCAGGCCGCCAGGATCGCGGGCGCCAGCCGCTGCACCGCGGCCCGCCAGGCCGAGGCCCGCAGCAGGAAGATGCCGGCGTTCCAGAGGTATTCGCCGCTGGCCACATAGGCGGCGGCCGTGTCGGCATCGGGTTTCTCGACGAAGGCCTCGATGCGGCAGGCGCGGCCCTCGCTCGCGTAGCGCTGCCCGGCACGGATGTAGCCATAGCCGGTCTCGGGCCGGTCGGGCATCACGCCAAAGGTGACGAAGGCGCCCTGCCGGGCCGGGTGCGCGCCCTCGGTCACGGCCTGTCCGAAGGCGCTCACGTCGCGCACCACGTGATCCGAGGGCATCACCAGCAGCAGGGGATCGTCACCGTCGGCCAGGGCCACCAGGGCCGCCAGCGTGAGGGCGGGCGCGGTGTTGCGCCCCACAGGCTCGAGCACGATGCGCGCGTCCTGGCCCACCTGGCGCAGTTGCTCGGCGATGACGAAGCGGTATTCCTCGTTGGCCACCACCAGCGCCGGCAGGGCGCTCAGCCCGTCCAGCCCTTCGAGCCGCCGGGCCGTGGCCTGGAGCAGGGAGTCGTCTCCCAGCAGAGTCAGGAGCTGCTTGGGGTGATGCTCTCGCGAGGCCGGCCACAGGCGGGTGCCCGAGCCGCCGCACAGAATGACAGGCTGGATCTGCATGGACGCACGATAGCAGGAACGGCCCGCATTGGACCGCCTCGGGCCGGCGCTGTCACCCCCGCCATCGCGGGATGCCTCGCCCTCAGGGCGTGGCCTCGCCCAGCAGGTGGCGGGTGTGCTCGCGGTAGTCGCGCGGCGGCATGCCGTAGCGCGACTTGAACACCCGGCTGAAATGCGCCAGATTGGCAAAGCCATGGGCCAGCGCGATCTCGGTGACTGAGCGGCGTGTCGGGCCTCGCAGCTCGCGCCGGCAGGCCTCCAGGCGCTCGCGCAGGATGTAGCCGGCCACACCCTCGGCTTCGTCCGAGAAGGCGTTGTACAGGTGGCGGCGGCTGCAGTTCAAGGCGGCGGCGATGGCATCCACGCTCAACCCCGGGTCGCCCAGGCGGGTCGCCACCACGTGTTTGATGCGCTCGCGCAGGGCCTCGCGTTGCGACATCGCCGTCGCCCGCCCGGCCAGCTCCAGCAGCGACAGGTGCACGAACTGGGTGATGGCATCGCCCGCGGCGCGCGCCGCCTCGTCGTGCATGCCCGGCAGCTCGCGGTAGACGCTGCGCATGGTCTCCAGCGCCAGGCGGGCCACCCCGCCGCTGGCACCCAGGCGGCGCGCCATCAGCTCGTCCAGCACCAGCCCGCGCTCGACCAGGTGAGCCTTGGGCACCATCACGATGAGGTGCTCCACGCGCACCGGGTTGGCCACCGCATAGGTCTCGGTGGTGTCGTAAATGCTCCATTGCCCCGGCGTGACCCAGGCCAGCCGGCCCTTCTGCTCGACACCAGCGCAACCTGTGAAGGGCGCCACGATCTTGAGGTAGCCGTTGTCGCTGGCGCGGATCTTCTCGCGCGAGCGCATGACCCGGTGGCGGTTGGCCTCCAGCCGGGTGAGGATGACCGCGCCGGCATGGGCGCTGACCATGCGGCCGTCGAAGTCGGTGTCGCCATAGACATCGGACTCCAGGCCACCAAAGAGCCGGCTGATCCAGTCCGACCAGAACGGCACGCGCTCGCGTGGCGCGACTTCTTCGGTGTTCATCACAGCGGTGTGCATCGTGCGGCTCCTGGGGCGGGGGCTGCTCATTATTCGAGCCCCGGCACCCGAGGAAAAGCCTATCGGGCCGATAGCCCGGGTAAATCCCCAGGGGGTGTGCACGGATCGTCAAACGGCAGTGCATGCACGGCAAAGCAGCCGTCCGGACGTCTTCCTACCATCGCCCCGACCCGCTGCCCGTGCACCGTCCCGCCAGCACCACCGAGAAGGAGACTGCCATGACCTCGTCCGACCGCCGCCCCTCGCGCCGCTGCCCGGCTGCTGCCACGTCCATGAGCCGACGCAGCGCCGTGCAGGCCCTGGGCGTGGGCGCTGCCGCCCTGGCCGCGCCCTCGCTCGTGCGTGCCCAGTCCGGCCCCGTGCGCATCGGCTATGCCATTGCCCGCACCGGCCCCTGGACCCCGGGCGCGCAGGTCAGCCAGGAGCCCAACTACCTGCTGTGGGCCGACCAGGTCAACGCCGCCGGCGGCCTGGACGTGGGCGGCAAAAAGCGCCCCATCGAGCTGATCAGCTCCGACGACCGCAGCGACATCGAGACCTGCGTGCGCTCCTACCAAAAGCTGATGGGCAGCGACAAGGTGGACCTCATCCTGCCGCCTTGGGGCAGCAACGCGAACTTCGCCGTGGCCCCGCTGGCCAACCGCATGGGCTATCCCTTCCTCGCGCCCACGGCCCTGTCGCGCCGCCTGGTGGAGATGAAGCTGCCTTACTTCTTCCTGCTGCTGCAGCAGCCCGCGCCGATGATGAACGCGCTGGTGGACATGCTCAAGGCCCATGGTGTGAAGACCGCGGCCACCATTTACATCGACGACCTCTTCGGGCTGGAGAACTACGCCGCGCTGAAGGTGGCGCTGCAAGGCAGCGGCATCAGCCTGGTGGAAGACAAGAGCTATCCCGCCGGCGTGAAGGACCTCTCGCCGGTGCTGCGCTCGATCAAGGACAAGAACCCCGATGCCTTCATCGGCATCACCTACCCGCCCGACACCCTCCTGGCCAGCCGCCAGAGCAAGGAGATCGGCTTCAATCCGAAGTTCTTCTACGCCTCGGTGGGCACGGCCTTCCAGCTGTATCGCAACGTGATGGGCCCGAGCGCCGAAGGGGTGCTGGGCATGGGCTCGTGGAACCCCAAGACCAGCCCCGGCGCCAAGGCCTATTTCGATGCCCACGTGGCCAAGTTCGGCGCCCAGAAGGAACCCGACCGCTGGGCCAGCGGCCATTGCTGGGCCGGGCTGCAGATCCTGCAGGCGGCCGTGGCCAAGGTCGGTCTGGACCGCAAGGCCATCCGCGACTACGTGGCGCTCAACGAGCACGACACCATCATCGGCAAGGTGAAGTTCACCGGCAGCGAGAACACCGCCACGCCGGGCACGGTGAGCCAGTGGCAGAAGGGCGAGTTCGAGGTGGTGTGGCCGCGCAGCGTGGCCACCGCGCCACTGCTCACACAAAAGCCGGCCTGGGTCTGAGCGGCGCCCATGTCCCTCGGCGCTTGGCTCGAACTGATCGCCTCCGGTCTCATCACCGGGGGCATCTACGCCCTGGTGGCGCTCGGCCTGAACCTGCAGTACGGGCTGATGCGCATCCTCAACATCGCACACGGCGAATTCCTGATGGTGGGAGCCTTCCTCACCTGGCTGATGCACACGCAGTTCGGCCTCTCGCCGCTGCTGATGCTGCCGGTGAGTTTTGCGCTGCTGATGGGCGTGGGCCTGGTCGTGCACCGGCTGTGGTTCCGCCCGCTCACCGCCAGCTCGCCCAATCTGGATGTCTTCGAGGCCCGCGGCCTGATGGTGTGCTTCGGCCTGATGTTCCTGGTGCAGAACTTCGCCTCGCTGATCTGGGGCGGCGACCTGCGCGGCTACGACTACCTCACCCAGCCGGTGGCCCTCGGCGGCGCGCAGTTTGCGGTCAACAAGCTGGTGGTCTTCGGCCTGGCGCTGCTCTTCAGCGGCGCGCTCATCGTGTGGCTGCGCACCACACTGCTGGGCAAGGGCGTGCGCGCGCTGATGCAGTCGCCCACCGGGGCGCAGCTCGTGGGCATCGACACCCGGCGGCTGCACCCGCTGATGTTCGGCATCGGCCTGGGGCTGTCGGGCGTGGCCGGCTGCCTGCTGTCGATGACCTATGCCATCACGCCCTCGATGGGGGAGCCCTACACCGTCACCGCGCTCATCGTCATCACGCTCGGCGGCTTCGGCAGCATGAGCGGGGCGCTGGCCGGCGGCTTGCTGCTGGGCGTGATCGAAGCGCTGGGCATGCACTTCACCAACCCCTCGCTGAAGTCCCTGCTGAGCTACAGCGTGTTCATCGCCGTGCTGCTGCTGCGGCCGAACGGGCTGTTCAAGAAATGAACGATCGCACCCTTCTGACCCAGGACGTCCTGGTGCTGCTGGCCCTCACGGGCTGGGCCCTGGCGATCCCCCACTACGGCAGCGAGTTCGTGCTCTCGCTCACGCTCACCTGCCTGATGTACATCGCGCTGTCATCGAGCTGGGCGCTGTTTTGCGGCACCACGCGCTACCTGTCGCTGGCCACCGCGGCCTTCTTCGGCATCGGCGCCTACACCAGCGCCCTGGTGCTGGAGCGGGCCTCGTGGCTGTCGGCCGTGGGCCTGGGTGCGCTCATCGCCGCGGCCATGGCCGTGGTGATGGGTGCCGCCGTGCTGCACCTGCGGGGCACCTACTTCGCCGTGCTCACCTTCGGCATGACCGAACTCATCCGCCACGCCATCACCTACTTCGAGAAGCAGGTCACCGGCACGGTGGGCCGCGTGCTCGTGGTGGTGCCCGAAGGCGACACGGTGTACCTCACCGTGCTGGCGCTCGCAGTGCTGGCGCTGGCCACCTCCATCGTCGTGCGGCGCAGCCGCTTCGGCCTGGCGTTGGTGGGCATCGGGGCCGACGAGCAGCGCGCCCAGACCCTGGGCGTGAACACCCGCCTCGTCAAGATCGGCGGCTTTGCACTGACCGCGGCCTTCGCCGGTGCGGTGGGCGCGGCCATGTCGGTGCGCTGGACCTACATCGACCCCACCACCGTCTTCAACCCCTTCATCGGCTTCCAGACGGTGCTCATGGCGCTCATCGGCGGGGCGGCCACGCTGTGGGGGCCGCTGATCGCCGCCATCGTCTTCAGCCTGCTGGCCGAGACCCTGCGCCTGCAGCTGCCGCAGCTCTACATGATGTCGCTGGGCCTGCTGCTCATCCTGTGCGTGCTCTACCTGCCCGGGGGCCTGGCCTCGCTGCGCTGGAGCACCTTCGGGGGCTGGTGGCGGAACAGCCGCGGGTGGTGGAAGGAGCAGCGCCATGGCTGAACTGCTGCTCGAAGCCCGCGGCGTCACCGTGCGCTTTGGTGGCCTGGTGGCCGTGGACCAGGTCGATGCGAGTTTCCATGCCGGGGAGCTGGTGGGCATCATCGGGCCCAACGGCGCGGGCAAGACCACCTTCTTCAACGCGATCTCGGGCGTGATCGCGCCCACCCGCGGACGGCTGATCGCCCAGGGCCATGACCTCACCGGCGCCAAACCGCATGCCTATGCGCGGCACGGCATCGCGCGCACCTTCCAGACCCCCCGGGTGTTTGCCGAACTGCCGGTGACCGCCAACATCGACTTCGGGCTGGAGTTTGCCGGCCGCCACCGCAGCGCCTCGGGGTTGCTGAAAGATGCGAGCCGCATCCTCGACGTGATCGGCCTGTCAGCCCAGGCCGCGCTGCCGGCGGCGGCGCTCACGCCCTCGCAGCAGCGGCTGCTGGAAATCGGCATGGCCCTGGCCACCCGGCCGCGCCTGCTGCTGCTCGACGAGGTGGCCGCCGGCCTCACCGAGGCTGAGGTGGAGAACATGGCGCAACTCATCCGCCGGCTGCGCGACGATCTGAACCTCACCGTGGTGTGGATCGAACACGCGGTGACCACGCTGTTGCGCCATGTCGAGCGGGTGCTGGTGCTGCACCAGGGCAAGCGGCTCGCCGACGGCACGCCGGCCGAGGTGGTGCGCAACCCCGAGGTGATCGAGGCGTATCTGGGGGATGAGATGGCCGAGGCAGTCGCATGAAGAACGACATCGCACACGCCCTGGGCGCGGGCCGCAAGCTGGCCCACCTGAAGGTGCGGGGCCTGAGCGCCGGCTACGGCGGCTTCCTGGTGCTGCGCGACCTGAATCTCGAAGCCAGGCCTGGCCTCACCGTGATCCTGGGCCCCAACGGCGCCGGCAAGACCACGCTGCTCAAGGCGATTGCGGGGCTCATTGCGCGCACCGGCGAAGTGTTGCTCGACGACGAGGCCCTGCCCGCGGACAGGCCCGACGAGATCGTGCGCCGCGGCCTGAGCCTGGTGCCCGAGGGCCGCCAGCTTTTTGCGCAGATGACCGTGACCGAGAACCTCGAACTCGGCGGCTGGCTGGCGGACAAAGCCGAGCGCGCGCGGCGCCTGGCCCAAGCCTTCCAGGACTTTCCCAAGCTCGCCGAACGCGCCCAGCAGCTGGCCGGCACGATGAGCGGCGGCGAGCAGCAGATGGTGGCCGTGGCCCGCGCGATGATGAGCGCACCGCGCCTGCTGATGCTCGATGAACCGTCGCTGGGCCTGGCGCCGCGCATGGTCGATGAACTGCTCGCGATCGCACGGCGCATTGCCGATGCCGGCACCACGGTGCTGATGGTCGAACAGAACGTGCGCAAGGCCCTGGCGGTGGCCGACCGGGGCTATGTGCTCGAACGTGGTGTGCTAGTGGCCAGCGGGCCGGCCACGCTGCTGTCGCGCTCCACGGTGATCCGCCAGGCCTATCTGGGGGCCCCTTCGAGGGCTTCCTCCTCTTCCTCATCCTCTTCCACCGACACGAAGGAGAAGTCCATGTCCGACCTGTCCATGCTCATCAACGGCCTGGCCGTTTCCGCCGAGAAGGGCGCCACCTTCGAACGTCGCAACCCGCTCGACGGCAGCGTGGCCACGCGCGCCCCGGCGGCCAGCCCCGCCGACGCGGTGGCCGCGGTGGAAGCCGCCGCCGAGGCCTTCAAGACCTGGAGCCAGACGGGCCCCAGCGAGCGCCGCGCGCTGCTGCTCAAGGCCGCCGATGCGCTGGAGGCCAAGACGCCCAAGTTCGTCGAGGCGGTCACGGCCGAGACCGGCGCCACTGGCATGTGGGCCGGCTTCAACGTTTTCCTGGCCGCCGGCATGCTGCGTGAGGCCGCCGCGCTCACCACCCAGATCGCCGGCGAGGTGATCCCCTCCGACGTGCCCGGCTCGCTGGCCATGGGCGTGCGCCAGCCCGCTGGCGTGGTGCTGGGCATCGCGCCGTGGAACGCGCCCATCATCCTGGGCGTGCGCGCCATCGCCACACCGCTGGCCTGTGGCAACACGGTCATTCTCAAAGGATCGGAGAACTGCCCGCGCACCCACCAGCTCATCATCGAGGCGCTGCAAGACGCCGGCTTTCCGCCCGGCGTGGTGAACTACATCACCAACGCCCCGGCCGACGCCGGCACCGTGGTGGAAGCGATGGTGGCCCACCCGGCCGTCAGGCGCGTGAACTTCACCGGCTCGACCAAGGTGGGCAAGATCATCGCGATGACCTGTGCCAAGTACCTCAAGCCGGTGGTGCTGGAGCTGGGCGGCAAGGCCCCCATCGTGGTGCTCGACGATGCCGACCTGGACGACGCCGTGAACGCCACCGCCTTCGGCGCCTTCGCCAACTCCGGCCAGATCTGCATGAGCACCGAGCGCATCATCGTGGACGAGAAGATCGCCGATGCCTACATCGACAAGCTCGTTGCCAAGGCCAAGGGCCTGCCGCTGGGCGACCCGCGCAAGAGCGACCCGGTGGTGCTGGGCTCGGTGATCGGCATGGGCACGGTGGAGCATTGCAACGCCCTCATCGACGACGCGCTGGCCAAGGGCGCCAGGCTGCTGTGCGGCGGCAAGGCCGAGAACACGCTGATGCCGGCCACGCTGCTCGACCGCGTGAGCCCGGAGATGAGGATCTACCGCGAGGAAACCTTTGGCCCGGTGAAGTGCATCGTGCGCGTGAAGGGCGTCGAGGAAGCCATCGCCTGCGCGAACGACAACGAGTATGGCCTGTCGGCGGCCGTGTTCGGCCGTGACATCGCTCGCGCCCTGCAGGTGGCACGGCGCATCGAGTCGGGCATCTGCCACGTCAACGGCCCCACCGTGCACGACGAGGCCCAGATGCCCTTCGGCGGCGTCAAAGCCAGCGGCTATGGCCGCTTCGGCGGCAAGGCGGGGGTGGCGGAGTTCACCGAGCTGCGCTGGATCACGGTGCAGACGGCACCCCGCCACTATCCCTTCTGACTCACTGAGGCTGGAAGCCCGTCTTGCGGATGATCTCGGCCCAGACCTGGCGGTAGGCGGCCTCACGCTGGGCCAGTTGCGGCCCGCTCATGAAGCCCACGTCCAGGCCCCAGCCGGTCAGGCGTTGCTTCACCTGCGGCTCGGCGATGGTCTTGGCCAGCGCCTGGGCGAGTTGCTCGAGCACCGGCTGGGGCGTGCCCGCCGGCGCGAAGAGGCCGTAGTAGGGCGGGGCTTCCAGGCCCTTGAGGCCCAGCTCCGAGAAGGTGGGCACATCGGGCAGCACGGCTTGGCGCTGGCCGCCCAGCACCGCCACCACGCGCAGCTTGCCGGCTTTGTGGTGCTCGATGAAGTCGGGCACCGAGCCGGTGCCGGCGGCGATCTGGTTGCCCAGCATGTCGCCGATCATCGGCGCACTGCCACGGTAGGGCACGCTCACGAGGTCGAGACCATAGCGCTCGCCCATCACCTTGACCAGGAACTCCGGCGTGGATGCCGGCGCGGGCACGCCGATGCTCGCCTTGCCCTGGCCCTGCGACTTCACCCAGGCCACGTACTCATCGACGCTCTTGGCCGGCGTGCCGGCCGACAGCGCAAAGGCGTTCACGAAGGTGGCGAAACCAGCCACCGGCACGAAGTCACGCGCCGAGTCGTAGCCGGGGTTCTTCACCACCATGGGCAAGATGGTGATCGTGTGGTCGTGCGAGATGAAAAGGGTGCTGCCGTCCGGTGGCGAGGCCTTGAGCGTCTGCGCCGCGATCTGACCGCCGGCGCCGGGCTTGTTCTCCACCAGCACCGCTCGGCCCAGGTGCTCCTTCAGGCGGTCGGCCAGGGTGCGGGCGATGGCATCGGTGCCGCCGCCGGCCGGAAAGCCCACCAGCAGCTTGATCGGCGGCTGAGACTGGGCATGGGCCAGGCCGGCGGCCGCCAGCACGGCCACCGACAGCGCCGCCCGAACCCAGCGGCGCGCAGGCTTTAGGGAGAGAAAGATCGGCATGCGAAACTCCAACAAAAGGGGGTGGGCACCACCCACTGTAAGAGATCAGCGCATGAACCGACCATCGGGGCCGACGATGGTGATCTCCACCCAGTTCGAGCCGTGGTGGTTCGTGGGGCTGAAGTTCAGCGGGTTGCCCCCCAGGTCCCAGCCGCGGATGCCCTGGATCGCCCGCACGATGTTCTCGGGGGTGATGTTCGGAGCCGCCCGACGCAAGGCTTCGATGAGGAAGCGCGCGCCCAGGTAGCCCCCGTAGCTGTTGTAGTTCACTGGCACATCGGCGGCTGCAGCTTCGCGGTTGAAGTCGCGCGCCATCGGGTGGACCAAGCGCCAGGGATAGGGCACGACTTGCGTCATTGCCAGGCCGCGCGCGTCGGCGCCCAAGGCCGGCACCGCGCTGGCCGCCACCGACAGGCTGTAGATCGGCACGTTCAGCCCGGCCTTGGCGGCTTTGACGAAACCCACCACCGAGGGGCCCACGGCGATCAGCAACACGGCCATGGGCCGGGCCTGCGACAACGTGCTCACCGCTTGCGCCGAGGTGCTGCCGTCGATGGCCAGCGGGGCCGAGGCCACGAGCGTGGCGCCCAGCTCTTTGGTTGCGGCTTCCACCACCGGCATCATCAGCTTGCCGAATTCGTTGTCCTGGAAGGCCACGCCGATGCGGTCCATCTTCAGCGTGACCAGCGTGCGCAGCTGGTGCTCCACTTCGTCCTTGAAGCTCGCCTGCGAGGTGAACAGGTAGGGATGGTGGCGCAGCCGCAGCACATGCGCGCCGGTGTAGATGCCCACCAGTGGCACGCGCTTTTCCGCGATGTACGGCAAGATGGCCGCCACACCGGCCGTGCTGCCCAGGCCGGTGAGGGCCACCACCTTCTCCTGCTCGACGAGCTGGCGCACGTTCTCGACGGTGCGCTGGGTGTCGTAGGCATCGTCCAGCAACACCAGGCGGATGCGCCGACCGTTGATGCCGCCCTTGCGGTTGATCTCCTCGATGGCCAGCCGCTCGCCGGCCAGCGGAGGCTGGAAGGCCATGGCCACTGGGCCGGTCTGCGGTGCGCTCTGCCCCACGACGATGTCGCCCTCTTGCGCCCCGGCAGGCCAGGCCCAGGCGCCGCCCACGGCTGCGGCCGCGCCCAGGACCAGTCGGCGTCGGGTGGTACGAAAGGGTGTCATGCAGGTCTCCTTCTCGAACATCGTGCACCATGATGGGCCGGCTGGCCCGTCGATGTATCAAAGTGTCACTGAAGTGCACGGCCGTTCATATCCGGGATTGTCATGTCGAGCGTGACGGATGCCGCAGATTCACCGCTCGATGCCCCCTTCATTCGCGGGGCGCAGGGTTGGCGCGAACCACGGGTTTTCCGGGGTCTGCTCCATATTTGTGCAGGTAAACCCCTAGTGCACCGCCCACGGGCTTTTCTTACAGTCGCCGTACTCGCTGCAGACTGGGCCCCGGGGGCCGCGGTGCTGCGCACGGCGGGGGACTGAGGAGACACAGAGAAGCACACGAACAGACTCTGTGACGCGCACAAGGAATGTCACAATTCGAGGGCGCCGGCCACAAGCCGGCGCCCTTTGTTTTGGGGCTCGCCCACGCCATCCATGCTCGAATTCCTCGTGGTCACGCTGGCCTCGCTGCTGGCCGGTTTTGTCGATGCCATCGTCGGCGGTGGCGGCCTCATCCTGGTGCCGGCCCTGTTCGGCGTGTTTCCCGGCGCGGCCCCGGCCACGCTGTTTGGCACCAACAAGGGTGCTTCGGTGTGGGGCACGGCCTGGGCCACGCTGCAATACAGCCGGCGCGTGAGTCTGCCGTGGTCGGCCCTGCTGCCGGCCGCGCTCGCGGCCCTGCTGGGCGGCCTCCTGGGGGCCTGGGCGGTCACGCAGGTCTCGGCCGAGGGCCTGCGCCGGGCGCTGCCCTTCATCCTGGGCGCGGTCTTCCTCTACACCCTGGCGAAGAAGGACCTGGGGCGCGACCACATGCGCCACCATCGCGGCCACACGGAAGCCGCGCTGGCCTCGCTGATCGGCCTGGTCATCGGCTTGTATGACGGCTTCTTCGGCCCGGGCACCGGCAGCTTCTTCGTCTTCCTTTTCGTGCGGGTGCTGGGCTACGACTTCCTGCACGCCTCGGCCAGCGCCAAGCTGCTGAACACGGCCACCAACCTCTCGGCCCTGGCCCTGTTCGCCTGGAAAGGCCATGTGTGGTGGCACTACGCGGTGGTGATGGCGGTGGCCAACGTGGCGGGCAGCCTGCTGGGCACGCGCCTGGCACTCAAGCACGGCGCCGGCTTCGTGCGCGTCTTCTTCATCGTGGTCGTGGGCGCGCTGATCCTGAAGACGGGCTGGGACGCCTACGGGCCCCGCTGAGGGGCCCGGCGCTGCCCGCTCAGGTCTTGAACACGTCTTGGTGCTGCTGGCGCAGCAGGTTCTTCTGCACCTTGCCCATGGTGTTGCGCGGCAGCTCGGCCTGCACGAACACGCGCTTGGGCACCTTGAAGTTGGCGATCTGGCGCTTCAACTGCGCGATGATGGCCTCGGGGTCGAGGCTGGCGCCAGGCTTGGGCACCACAATGGCGACCACGGCCTCACCGAAGTCGGGGTGGGGCACACCGATCACCGCCGACTCGGCCACGCCGGGCATCTCGTTGATGTAGCCCTCGACCTCGGCCGGGTAGACGTTGTAGCCGCCGCTGATGATGAGGTCCTTGCTGCGGCCCACGATGGTGAGATAGCCCTTCGCGTCGAAGCGGCCCACATCCCCGGTCTTGAACCAGCCATCGGGCGTGAACTCCTCCTGGGTCTTTTCCGGCATGCGCCAGTAGCCTTTGAACACATTGGGGCCGCGCACCTCGATGTTGCCGATCTCGCCCACCGGGCAGCGCAGGCCCTTGTCATCGACCACGCGCACCTCCACGCCGGGCAGCGGCTTGCCCACGGTGCCGCCCACGCGCTCGCCATCCTCGGGCCTGCAGGGGTTGGAGGTGAGCATGATGGTCTCGCTCATGCCGTAGCGCTCGAGAATGGTGTGGCCGGTGCGCTCGCGGAATTCGTTGAAGGTTTCCAGCAGCAGCGGGGCCGAGCCGCTGATGAACAAGCGCATGTGGCGGCAGGTCTCGCGGCCGAAGCCGGGCTCGCCCAGCAGGCGCACGTACAGCGTGGGCACCCCCATGAAGACGGTGGCGCGCGGCAGCAGCTCCATCACCCGTTTGGGATCGAACTTCGCGCACCACAGCATCTTGCTGCCATTGAGCAGCGCGCCATGCACCGCCACGAACAGGCCGTGCACGTGGAAGATCGGCAGCACATGCACGAGCACATCGCCGGGCTGCCAGTCCCAGTAGCGCTTGAGCGTGAGCGCATTGCTGAGCATATTGCCGTGTGTGAGCATCGCGCCCTTGCTGCGCCCGGTGGTGCCGCTGGTGTAGAGGATGGCGGCCAGGTCGTCCTCGCCCTTCACCGCGATCTCGTGCTCGTCGCTCATGTGCGAGGCGCGCTCCAGCAGGGTGCCGGTGCGGTCTTCGTTGAGCGTGAAGACATGCCTCGTGCCGGCTTTGAAGGCCAGCTTGCTGACCCAGCCGAAGTTCTTGCCGGTGCACACCACCACGCTTGGCTCGGCGTTGCCGATGAAGTACTCCAGCTCGCTGTGCTGGTAGGCGGTGTTCAGGGGCAGGTAGACGTAGCCCGCGCGCAGCGTGGCCAGATACAGCATCAGTGCCTCGACCGATTTTTCGGTCTGCACCGCCACGCGCGCGCCCTCGGGCAGCTCCAGTGAGGCCAGCAGGTTGGCGATCATGGCCGTGCCGCGGTCGAGGTCGCGCCAGGTGTAGTACTGGCCGTCGTCGGTTTCGATGGCCGTGGCGTCGAGCTGGGTCGGGAAGGCCGCGCGCAGGGCCGCGAACAGGTTGTGGTTGTTCATGGTGGGGTGACGGGGTTCGAGGATCCGGTGAACTGGGGCTCGCGCCGGTCGATGAAGGCCATCACGCCTTCTCGGTGGTCAGGGTGGGAAGCGTAGCTGAAGTGTTCGCGCCGCCAGGCCGCATCGAAGGGGCGGCCCAGCGCGATCTGGCGCATCGTGCGCTTGTTTAGGCGGGCGGCATGCGGGGCCAGGGCTGCGATGCGCCGCGCAGTGGCGGTGGCCTCGAGGCCCACCTCGGCATCGTCCACCACCCGCTGCACGAGGCCTCGCTGCAAGGCCGTGGCCGCATCGAGCAGCCGGCCCTCCAGCAGAATCTCGGCCGCAGTGCCCGCATCGAGCACCCGGCTGAGCACGGCCAGCTCGTCGGGCGCCATCGGAAAGCCCAGGCGGCCGATGGGCGCCCCAAAGCGCGAGCTGCGCCCGGCAATGCGGATGTCGCAGCAAGCGGCGATTTCTAGGCCGCCGCCCACGCACACGCCGTCGATCTGCGCCACCAGGGGCACCTCGCAGTCGAGCATCGCCTGCAGGGCTGGCGCCACGATGTGCTCGTGGAAGTGCTGCAAGCTGTCCACCTCGAAGCGAAAGCCCGGCAGCTCGTCGATGTCGGCCCCGGCGGCAAACACACCGCCCGCCCCGCGCACCACCACGGCGCGCAGGCCAGGCTCGCGCTGGTGCCAGTGCACGAACACCTCGCGCAAGGCCTCCCACATGCCCACGCTGATGGCATTGAGCTTGCCCGGGTTGGCCAGCTCCACCACCTGCACACCCGGCAGATCGGAATGGGGGCTGACGAGGATGCGCCCGCTCATGCGCCGCTTCAGTCGAGCTTGGCGCCCGAGGCTTTCACCACTGCGGCCCAGCGCTTGATTTCGCTGTGGACGAATTTGGCGAAGGCCTCGCCATAGAGATCCGGCGTTTCGGTGCCCATGTTGGTCCACGCTTGCTTGAGCTCGGGGGTGTTCATCACCGCCTTCATCGCCGCAGCCATCTTGTCGACCACGTCCTTGGGCGTGCCCTTGGGCGCCCACAGCGCGTACCAGGTGGACACGACATAGTCGGGCAAACCGGCCTCCACCGTGGTCGGCACCTCGGGGAAGGCGGCCGCGCGCTTCGGTGCGGCCACGGCAATGGGTTTGATGCGTCCGCTGCGGATGTGTGCAGCCGACGAGCCCAGCCCGTCGAAGGCCATATCGACCTGCCCGGCGATCAGGTCTTGCAGCATCGGGCCGGCGCCGCGATAGGGGATGTGCGTGATGAAGGTTTTGCTCTGGATCTTGAACAACTCACCGGCCAGGTGGTGCGAGGAGCCATTGCCGGCCGAGCCGTAATTGCGCTTGCCCGGGTTGGCGCGCAAATCGGCCAGCAGCTCGGGCAGGGTGTTGGCCGCCACCTTGCCCGGATGCACCACGATCACTTGCGGCACATTGGACACCAGGCCCACGGGCACGAAGTCTTTCTCGATGTCGTAGTCCAGCTTGGGATACACCGAAGGCGCGATCGCATGATGCGAGCCGCCCATGAAGAAGGTGTAGCCGTCGGGCGCGGCGCGCGCGGCAATGCCCGCGCCCACGGTACCGCCCGCGCCGGCCTTGTTGTCGATCAAGACCTGTTGGCCCAGGTGCTTGGTCAAGGCCGCCGACAGCGGGCGCGCGAACGCGTCGGTGCCGCCGCCGGCCGGGAAAGGCACGATGATCGTCACCGGCTTGCTCGGCCAGGCGCCCTGGGCACAGGCCCAGGGGGCGGCCAGGCCCGTGGCAGCCAGGGCCGCTGCGGCCGCCACGGCGCGCAGGCTCTTGCGTCGAGAAAGCATGGTCATGGTCTTGTCTCCTTCGTCAAGACGGTTGTTGTGTCATCAAATCAGGCGCTGCAGGGCTCGCGAAGCCACCACCTCGCCATGGACGAAACGCTCGTGATGGTCTTCGATGTGGCGCAGATCGTAGAGGTAGTTGACCATCAAGCCCAGCGATTGCTTCAGACCCTTGCGCGACAAGTCGCCGGCCCAGTTCAGTCGCTCCAGGCGCGCGCCATTGCCCAAGTGGAATTTGGCCACCGGATCGCCGCGCGGCGTCACCG
>NZ_JBKBVU010000068.1:0-15476 GCF_046289365.1 Caldimonas sp.
CTTCGGCCCGCACTCACCCTGCACGTTGGCACGCTCGAGACGGCCGAGCACCTCGTCCTGGGCCGCGGCGAGAGAGTCCATCGCCTGCTGCGGAGTCTTGGCGCCGGAAGCCGCATCGCCGATGTTCTGCCACCAGAGCTGCGCGAGCTTCGGATAATCCGGCACGTTGTTGCCGGTCGGGGTCCATTGCACGCGAGCGGGCGAGCGGTAGAACTCGACGAGACCGCCGAGCTTCGAGGCGCGCTCGGTGAAGCTCTTGTCCCAGATGTCGCTTTCACGAATGAAGGTGAGACCCACGTGGCTCTTCTTCAGCGACACGGTCTTGGAGGTCACGAACTGGGCGTACAGCCAGGCCGCGGCGGTGCGGTTCGGGTCATGCTTGGCGAAGAAGGTCCAGGAGCCCACGTCCTGGTAGCCGTTTTGCATGCCCTGCTTCCAGTAGGGGCCGTTGGGGCCGGGCGCCATGCGCCACTTGGGCGTGCCGTCGGCATTGACCACCGGCAGGCCCGGCTTGGTCATGTCGGCGGTGAAGGCCGTGTACCAGAAGATCTGCTGCGCGATCTGGCCCTGGGCCGGCACCGGGCCGGCCTCGCTGAAGGTCATGCCCGTGGCTTCCTTGGGCGCGTACTTCTTCATCCAGTCCACGTACTTGGTGAGCGCGTAGACGGCCGCGGGCGAGTTGGTGGCCCCGCCGCGCGCCACCGAGGCCCCCACCGGGTGGCAGCCGTCGGGCGTGGTGCGGATGCCCCATTCGTCCACCGGCTTGCCGTTGGGAATGCCGATGTCGGCAGTGCCGGCCATGGACAGCCAGGCATCGGTGAAGCGCCAGCCCAAGCTGGGGTCCTTCTTGCCGTAATCCATGTGGCCGTAGATGGGCTTGCCGTCGATGGTCTTCACGTCGTTGGTGAAGAACTCGGCGATGTCCTCGTAGGCACTCCAGTTCAGCGGCACGCCCAGGTCGTAGCCGTACTTGGCCTTGAAGCGCTCTTTCAAGTCCTTGCGCTCGAAGAGGTCGGCACGGAACCAGTACAGGTTGGCGAACTGCTGGTCGGGCAACTGATAGACCTTGCCGTCTGGTGCGGTGGTGAAGCTCAGGCCGATGAAGTCCTTGAGGTCGAGCCCCGGGTTGGTCCATTCCTTGCCGGCGCCGGCCATGTAGTCGGTCAGGTTCATGATCTGGCCGTAGCGCCAATGCGTGCCGATCAGGTCGGAGTCGGAGATCCAGCCGTCGTAGATGGACTTGCCCGACTGCATCGAGGTCTGCAGCTTCTCGACCACGTCGCCTTCCTGGATGAGGTCGTGCTTGACCTTGATGCCGGTGATCTCTTCGAAGGCCTTGGCCAGCGTCTTGGATTCGTACTCGTGGGTGGTGATCGTCTCGGACACCACCGAGATCTCCTTCACCCCCTTGGCCTGCAGCTTCTTGGCCGCTTCGATGAACCATTTCATCTCGGCCATCTGCTGATCCTTGTTCAGCGTGGAGGGCTGGAACTCGGTGTCGATCCAGCGCTTGGCCTCGGCCTCGCCGGCCCAGGCGGCCTGGCCGATCGTCAAGGCCATCGCGGCGAATGCGATCGCCTTCATATGCATTTTCATCTCGGGTCTCCTCATGAGCGCGCCCCTCGTTCGTCTGGAATCCCGGCCCGGGGGGCGAGGCGGGCGGGATCCGCAAAAACAGGCAGTGCCTCAGCCCTTGCGCATGATCAGCACCAGCAGGGCCATCGACATCACGAAACTGATCCACACGGAAGGCGGCTCGTCGAGCGAGAACCACTCGACGAAGCTCTCACCCAGCCCCACCCAGGCCAGGTTCACGTAGGCGGCGCAGAGCAATCCGACGAACAGCCGGTCCCCGCGTGTGGTGGGCATCGGCAGGAAGCCCTTGCGCATGACCGTGGGCGACTTGAGCTCCCAGATCGTCATGCCGATCAGCATCAGCACGATGCAGATGAAGAACACGGCCACCGGGGTGGTCCAGACCATCCAGGCAAACATCTCACACCCTCCCCATGGCAAAGCCCTTGGCGATGTAGTGGCGCACGAACCAGATCACGATGGCCCCGGGCACGATGGTGAGCACCCCGGCAGCCGCAAGCACGGCCCAGTCCATGCCCGAGGCGCTGACGGTACGCGTCATCGTGGCCACGATGGGCTTGGCGTTCACGCTGGTCAACGTGCGCGCCAGCAGCAGCTCCACCCAACTGAACATGAAGCAGAAGAAGGCCGCCACGCCCACCCCGGCCTTGATGAGCGGCAGGAAGATCGTGAGGAAAAAGCGCGGGAAGCTGTAACCGTCGATGTAAGCCGTCTCGTCGATCTCCCGCGGCACGCCGCTCATGAAGCCCTCCAGGATCCACACAGCCAGCGGCACGTTGAACACCAGGTGTGCCAAGGCCACCGCCCAGTGGGTGTCCATCAGCCCCAAGGTCGTGTAGAGCTGGAAGAAGGGCAGCAGGAACACCGCCGGTGGCGTCATCCGGTTGGTCAGCAGCCAGAAGAAGACATGCTTGTCGCCCAGGAAGCGGTAGCGCGAGAACGCATAGGCCGCCGGCAGCGCCACGGTGACCGAGATCACCGTGTTGATCACCACGTAGATGAGGCTGTTGATGTAGCCCGAATACCACGACGGGTCGGTGAAGATCGTGCGGTAGTTGTCCCAGGTGAAGTCCTGCGGCCAGAAGGTGAAGCTCGACAAGATCTCATTGTTGGTCTTGAAGCTCATGTTGACCATCCAGTAGATGGGCAGGATGGCAAAGACCAGGTAGGCGATCAGAAAGAGCGTTCGCTTCTGGAAACGTCCGGTCGGGTTCATTGCCCGCCCTCCTTCGGCGTGGTGCCCACGCGCTGCATCCAGTTGTAGAGGATGAAGCACAGCAGCAAGATGATGAGGAAGTAGATCAGCGAGAAGGCCGCTGCCGGACCGAGGTCGAACTGACCCACGGCCTTTTGGGTGAGGTACTGCGACAGGAAGGTGGTGGCGTTGCCCGGGCCGCCACCGGTGAGCACGAAGGGCTCGGTGTAGATCATGAAGCTGTCCATGAAGCGCAGCAGCACCGCGATCATCAGCACGCCGCGCAGCTTGGGCAGCTGGATGTAGCGGAAGACGGCGAACTTGCTCGCCCCGTCGATGCGGGCGGCCTGATAGTACGCATCCGGGATGCTGCGCAGGCCGGCATAGCACAGCAGCGCCACCAGCGGCGTCCAGTGCCACACGTCCATCACCAGCACGGTCAGCCAAGCATCGGTGGCATCGCCCGTGTAGTTGTAGTCGAAGCCCAACCACTGCAGCGCCGCACCCAGCAGACCGATGTCGGTGCGGCCGTAGATCTGCCAGATCGTGCCGACCACGTTCCAGGGGATGAGCAGCGACAGCGCCACGATGACCAGCACGACCGAGGCCTTCCAGCCCTGCGCCGGCATGGACAGCGCAAGCGCGATGCCCAGCGGGATCTCGACCGCCAGCACAGCCAGTGAGAAGCCGAGCTGGCGCAGCAGCGCGCCGTGCAGCTCCTCGTCGCGCATCACCATCGCGAACCACTCGGTGCCCACAAAGACGCGCCGCTCGGGCGAGATGATGTCCTGCACCGAGTAGTTCACCACCGTCATGAGCGGCAGGATGGCCGAGAAGGCCACGCAGATGAAGACCGGCAGCACCAGCAGCCAGGCCTTCTGATTGACCGGCTTGAGCTCGTCGTTCATGCCAGCAACTCCTCGTTCTTGTAGTAGCAAGTGTGCGGTCCCACCAAGCGCAGCCACATCGTCTGCCCAGGCGCAGGCACCCGGGCCTCGGGACTGAGCCGCGCCCTCAGGACGGCCTGGCCCACCCGGCTCGTGAGCATCCAGTAGGTGCCAATGTCTTGCACCTGCTCGATGCGCACCGCCACGGCCTCGGGGTGGCCCTCGGGGGCGGGCTCCACATATTCCGGTCGCACCCCGAGCACGAACTCACCGGCCTGACGCAGGACTTCAGCCTTGTCCTGGGGGAGCGCGAGCCGGCAACCGCCCACCAGCAACTGCCCCTCGGCATAGCGGGCCTGCAGGAAGTTCATGCCCGGCGAGCCGATGAAGTGCCCGACGAAGGTGTGCCGGGGCCGTTCGAAGAGCTGGTCGGCGGTGCCCACCTGTACGGCGCGGCCGCGCGTCATCACCACCACCTCGTCGGCGAAGGTCAGCGCTTCGACCTGGTCGTGAGTGACATAGATGAGCGTGAGCTTGAGTTCGTGATGGATCTGCTTGAGCTTGCGCCGCAGTTGCCACTTCAGGTGCGGATCGATCACCGTGAGGGGCTCGTCGAAGAGCACGGCCGAGACATCCTCGCGCACCAGGCCACGGCCCAGCGAGATCTTCTGCTTGGCGTCGGCGCTGAGGTTCGCTGCACGCTGGTGGAGCTGGCCGCTCATCTCGAGCATCTCGGCAATCGCGCCCACACGCTGCCGGATCCGATCGGGGCGGATGCCACGGTTGCGCAAGGGGAACGCCAGGTTCTCGGCCACGGTCATCGTGTCGTAGATGACCGGGAACTGGAAGACCTGGGCGATGTTGCGCTCCTGCGGGCTTTGGCGGGTGACATCCCGTCCGTCGAACATCACGGTGCCCTGCGAGGGCGTGACCAGGCCCGAGATGATGTTGAGCATGGTGGTCTTGCCGCAGCCCGAGGGGCCCAGCAACGCGTAGGCACCGCCATCGCGAAAGCTCATCTTCAGCGGCAGCAGCGCGTAGTCGCTGTCCTGGGTCGGGTGGGGCTTGTAGGCATGCGCCAGGTCGAGATCGATGCGGGCCATCAGGCATCCCTCCGCGTCAGGCGTTCGGGCGCCACGAGCAGCACGCCGGCCTCGTTGAAGACATAGACCTGCGAGGGGTGCAGGTAGAGCGTGATCGAGGCGCCCAGGTCGAAGTAGTGCACGCCGGTGAGCTGGGCCACCACCTCGCCCACGGGTGTGTCCACGTGCACGAAGGTGTCGCTGCCCGAGATCTCGGCGAGTTCCACCGTGCCGGGCAGGGCCACGTCGCCGTCTCGACGCTGCACGCGCAAGGCGCTGGCGCGCACGCCCAGGGTCACACGGCGCGAGCCGTTCGAGGGCAACGGCACGGCCACCTGGACGTTGCCCGGGAGCTCAACGCCCAGCGTGGCGGCCTGCCCCGGCAGCAGGTTCATCGGCGGGTCGCTGAAGGCACGCGCCACACGGATGGACTGCGGACGGTGAAAGACCTCGGCCGTGGGCCCGTACTGCAGCAGCTCGCCGGCATCCATCACGGCGGTGTAGCCGCCCAGCAGCAGGGCCTCGGTGGGCTCGGTGGTGGCGTACACCACCGTGGAATCCCCCGCGGCAAAGAGCTGGGTGAGCTCCTCGCGCAGCTCCTCGCGCAGCTTGTAATCCAGGTTCACCAGCGGCTCATCCAACAGCATCAGCGGCGCCTGCTTGGCCAGCGCACGGGCCAGGGCAACGCGCTGCTGCTGGCCGCCCGAGAGTTCGGCCGGCAATCGCTGCAGGAAGGGCTCGATGTGCAGCTTCGCAGCCAGGGCCTGCACACGGGCCTCGATGTCCTTCTCGCCGCGCAGCTTCAGCGGCGAGGCGATGTTGTCGCGCACCGTCATCGAGGGGTAGTTGATGAACTGCTGGTAGACCATCGCCACGTTGCGCTGGCGCACGCCCAGCCCCGTCACGTCCTGACCATCGACCCTCACCCGACCGCGCGTGGGGGCGTCGAGCCCGGCCATCAGGCGCATCAACGAGGTCTTGCCGGCCTGCGTGGCGCCCAGCAGCACCGTCACGGCCCCGGGCACCAGGCTCAGGTTCAGGGGGTAGAGGTGGGTGTGTCCACCCACCTGCTTCTCGATGCCTTCAAGCATCAACTGCATGTCGTCTCCATCGTGTTCGGCGGGTCCTCGTTGCGGCGGCCCCTAGCCCGCCACGGCCGGCTCCCCGGCCGTGGGGGCGGCATGGACCGCAAACCATTGCGCCACAGCCTCGCGCTGGGCCTCGCTGTAGTGCAGGCCCAGCTTGCTGCGGCGCCACAGCACGTCGTCGGCACCGGTGGCCCACTCGTGGCGGCACAGGTAGTGCAGTTCGGCCTCGTACAGGCCGGGCGCGATCTCCCGGCCCAGGTCGTCCAGGCGCGCAGCACGGCCCAGCACCAGGCCGATGCGCGCCCCATAGGCGCGTGCCAGGCGGCGGCGCACCGCGGCGGGCAGCCAGGGGTGTTGCAGGGCCAGCGCCTGATCGAAGCGCTCGAAGTCGATGTCCGGGCGCTGGGGCGCGCCGATGTAGGCGCTGAGGTCGCCACCGGGCAGGTGGCGGCCCTCGGTCCACCCCCTGGGGGCATGCGACAGCGGTGGGCCGAGCAGGTCGGCCGCCTCCTCGGCCAGCTTGCGGAAGGTCGTGATCTTGCCGCCCCACACCGACAGCAGCGGCGCCTGGGCCGTGTCCAGTTCCAGCAGGTAGTCGCGCGTGACGGCCGAGGGGTCGCCCGAGGCATCGTCGAGCAGCGGGCGCACACCGGCATAGGTCCACACCACGTCCGCGGGGGTAACGGGCTTGGCGAAATAGCGGCTGGCCTGCTCACACAGGTAGGCGATCTCGCTCTCGTCGATCTGCGCGGTGCCGATGGGGCCGTGATGCTCCACATCGGTGGTGCCGATCAGCGTGTATTCACCTTCGTAGGGAATGGCGAAGATGATGCGTTTGTCGGGGTTCTGGAAGATGTAGGCCATCGGGTGGTCGAACATCTTCCTCACGACGATGTGGCTGCCTTTCACGAGCCGCAGCGATTTGGTGTTGTGCTGCCCCGCCTCGCGGCGCAGGAAGTCCTCGGTCCAGGGGCCGGCAGCGTTCACGAGGGCCCGGGCGCGCACCTGCAGGGCCGCTGCACGCGCCGGCTGCAGCGTGGCCTCCCAGCCCTGGGGGCTACGGCGTGCCTGCGTGCAGCGCGTGCGCGTGAGGATCGTTGCGCCATGGGCCTGGGCATCCAGCGCATTGAGCACCACGAGCCGGGCGTCGTCCACCCAGCCGTCGGAGTAGACGAAGCCCTTGGTGTAGCGGCCCTTGAGCGGTGCGCCGGCCACGTGATGGCGCAGATCGACCGTCTCGGAGCCGGGCAGCACCTCACGGCGCGCCAGATGGTCGTACAGGAACAGGCCGGCCCGGATCATCCACACTGGGCGCATCGCCGGATCATGCGGCATCACGAAGCGCAGCGGCCACATGATGTGCGGGGCGCTCTTGAGCAGCACCTCGCGCTCCTGCAGCGCCTTGCGCACCAGCGAGAACTCGTAGTACTCGAGGTAGCGCAGCCCGCCGTGGATCAGCTTGGTCGAGGACGAGGAGGTGTGCGAGGCCAGGTCGTCCTTCTCGCACAGCACTACCTTCAGACCGCGGCCGGCCAGGTCGCGCGCGATGCCGGCCCCGTTGATGCCGCCGCCCACGACGAGCACATCGCACGACAGGGGCGGCCCGCCGGCCGCGGCAGCCGCGGCGACGTCCGAACGGTCGAAACTGGCGTGAGGCACGCGATCCAAGGGCATCTCCTGAGGGGGCTCGGACGCCGGCTGCGTCCGCTAATGTTCGATTATGTTCGTTTTTGCTCCTCTTTTTTCGTTTTAGGCCGAATCCGGCCTGATGACAAGGCCTGGTAAACCCTCATTTCTTTTCGTTTACGTTCGATTAAGGTTCGCGGCGCCACGGCCGTCCCACGCGGGACAATGCGCGGCATGTCGAGCCCACCGCTGATGACCCCCAACCCCCGCCAATCGCAATTGCTGGACGAGGTGCGTCGCCTCGGCTCGGTGTCGGTCGAGGCCCTGGCCGAGCGCTTCGGGGTGACGCTGCAGACCGTGCGGCGCGATGTGAAGCTGCTCAGCGAGGCCGGGTTGGTGTCGCGCTTCCACGGCGGCGTGCGCGTGCCCAGCTCGACGGTGGAGAACATCGCCTACCGCCAGCGCCAGAGCCTGAACGCGCAGGCCAAGCGGCGCATCGCGCGCGCCGTGGCCCAGGCCGTGCCCGAAGGCTGCTCGCTGATCCTGAACATCGGCACCACCACCGAAGCGGTGGCCCACGAGCTGCTGCGCCACCGCGGCCTGCGCGTGATCACCAACAACCTCAACGTGGCGGCCATCCTCAGCGACAACCCCGACTGCGAGGTCATCGTCGCCGGCGGCGTGGTGCGCTCGCGCGACCGCGGCATCATCGGCGAGGCCACGGTGGACTTCATCCGCCAGTTCCGCGTGGACATCGGCCTGATCGGCATCTCGGGCATCGAGGCCGACGGCACGCTGCGCGACTACGACTACCGCGAGGTGAAGGTCTCGCGTGCCATCGTCGAGCACTCGCGCGAGATCTGGCTCGCCGCCGACCACAGCAAATTCCACCGGCCCGCGATGGTCGAACTGGGGCATCTGAGTGAGCTCGACCGCCTGTTCACCGACGCCGCGCCACCCGAACCGTTCCCGGCCTTGCTGGCCGAGGCCGACGTGCAATGCATCATCGCCCCTGAGGACACGCCATGAGCTACATCCTTGCGCTGGACCAAGGCACCTCCAGCTCGCGCAGCATCGTCTTCGACCGCGACGGCCAGATCGTCGCGATGGCCCAGCGCGAGTTCCGCCAGCTCTATCCGCAACCCGGCTGGGTCGAACACGACCCGCGCGAGATCTGGGACAGCCAGCTCGCCACCGCCCGCGAGGTGCTGGCCCAGGCGGGCACGCGCGCCCAGGCCATCGCCGCGCTGGGCATCACCAACCAGCGCGAAACCACGCTGGTGTGGGACCGCGCCACCGGCGAGCCCATCTACAACGCCATCGTCTGGCAGGACCGCCGCGCCGAGCCCACCTGCGAGGCCTTGCGCGCCGCCGGCCTGGAACCCGTGGTGCAGGCCAAGACCGGACTGCGCATCGACGCCTACTTCTCGGGCACCAAGCTCAAGTGGATCCTCGATCACGTGAGCGGCGCACGCGAAAAAGCCCAACGCGGCGAGCTGGCCTTCGGCACGGTGGACAGCTGGCTGGTGTGGCAGCTCACCGGCGGGCGGGTGCATGCCACCGATGTGAGCAATGCCTCGCGCACCATGCTCTTCAACGTGCGCGAGAACCGCTGGGACGAGGAACTGCTGCGCGCGCTCGACATCCCGGCCACGCTGCTGCCGCAGGTCCATCCGTCCAGCCATCGCTATGGCGAAGTCATCCCCGGCCTGCTCGACCCACAGGGCCCCAAGCACCTGGCCATTGCCGGCATCGCGGGCGACCAGCAGGCCGCCCTCTTCGGCCAGGCCTGCTTCAAGGCGGGGCTGGCGAAGAACACCTACGGCACCGGCTGCTTCATGCTGATGCACACCGGCGAGCGCTTCCAGCTCTCGCAAAACGGCCTGGTCACCACCAGCGCCGCGCAGCCCTCGGCCACGCCGGAGTTCGCGCTCGAAGGCAGCGTCTTCATCGGCGGCGCCGTCGTGCAGTGGCTGCGCGACGGCATCCGCGCGATCAAGGCCTCGGGTGAAGTGGAAAGCCTGGCCGACACCGTGCCCGACTCCGGCGGCGTGATGTTCGTGCCCGCCTTCACCGGCCTGGGCGCGCCCTACTGGAAACCCAAGGCCACCGGCGCCATCGTGGGCCTCACCCGCGGCAGCACCGCGGCCCACATCGCCCGCGCCGCCCTGGAATCGATCGCCTTCCAGAGTGCCGCCCTGCTGCAGGCCATGAGCCGCGATGCCCAGGCGGGCGGCGCCAGCGCCGTGGCCGAGTTGCGCGTGGACGGCGGCGCCTGCGTCAACAACCTGCTGATGCAGTTCCAGGCTGACCTGCTGGGCATCCCCGTCGTGCGCCCCAAGGTCATCGAAACCACCGCCCTGGGTGCGGCCTACCTGGCCGGCCTGCAATGCGGCGTCTACAAGAACCTCGACGAACTCGCCGCCCTGTGGCAGGTGGACCGCCGCTTCCTGCCCACCATGCCGCGCAGCCGCGCGGAAGAACTCATGGCGCGCTGGGAGCATGCGGTGAGGCAGGCGACGTTGGAGTGAGCTGCTCCCCAGGCGCCATCCGTGTCAACAAGCGCTCAGAAGCCCACCTCTTTCTGATGCCGCACGGCGAGGATCGTGACGGCATCCGCTTCGATGCAATAGCGGGCCACATAGCCGCTGTCGCCGAAATCGATGACCCACTCGCGGAACTCGTCGGGCAGGTTTTCGATGGGGCGGCCGAGCTGAGGCTGCAGGCCGAGCACCCGCACGGCCTTGACGATGGCCTCACCCGCGCGCTGGGCGGCGACGGGGTTCTTGGGCCGTAGAAATTCTCGCAGGCGTTCCAGGTCGCGGATGGCGGCCGGCGCAAACCTCACTTGCGGCATGTCGGGGCGGGCAACTCATGGTCCGTGCCCCAGCTCGCCAGCCAGGCCTCGACCTCTTCAGCCGGCGCATGCAGCCCGGTGGTGCGGTACTCTTCCCAGGCCTTGAGCGTGTCCTGGCGGAAGGCCTCGCGCCGCTCCTCCCGTTCGACATACTGAGTGATCGCCTCACGCATCAGCCAGTGCGACGTGCGATGACGAGCCTCGGCCAAGCGCTTCACGCGGGCCTTGATGTCCTCATCGAGCTTGATGGCCACGGGGCGAACGGCAGCAGCAGGCATGGCAGGCGCTCAGCAAAGTATCACTAGGTATTACCTTAACATACCGCTGTCGTGATCCAGTCCCATCGTGTCGCGTTGGTCCACTGCCGTGAGCCTGCACCTTCTCGACGAGCACAAAGCGCGGATGCAGGCCTTTTCTGCTCTACAGAATCTCAGGGAAAGCGATCACGCATTCGGGCTGACGTGCCATTGAAGCCTTGGGGTCGGCTTCGCAGAATCGGGTGGAGCGCTCGCGTTCCGATATCGACGATATCGTTCCGCAGAGCAGTCTCATCACCCGATCCTCAGGAGACTTGCCGATGCTTCGCCGCCGCCAGTTCGTCCGTTCCTTCGGTGCTGCTGCCGCCGCGCTTGCTGTGCCTGCGTGGGCGCAGGGCGCCTGGCCCAGCCGGCCCATCCGGTTGATCGTGCCCTACCCTCCCGGCGGCTTCACTGACGTGACGGCGCGCCTGATTGCCCAGGGCCTGCAGGCGCGGCTGGGGCAACCGGTGAATGTGGACAACAAGGCCGGGGCCAACAGCATCATCGGCGTGGACCTGCTGGCGAAGGCGCCCGCCGACGGCTATACCTTCGCGATGGTGATCGCGGCCTATGCCGCCAACACCACGCTCTACCCCAAGCTGCCCTACGACCCACGCAAGGACCTGACAGGCGTGAGCCTCGTGGGCCTGTCGCCGCTGGTCGCCGCGGTGAACAACGACGCGCCGTACAAGACCGCCGCCGAACTGGTGGCCTTCGCCAAAGCCAACCCCGGCAAGATCAGCTTCGGTTCCTCGGGCAATGGCTCGGCCGCGCACCTGACCACCGAACTGCTGAAGGCGCAGACGGGAACCTACATGGTGCACATCCCCTACCGCGGCGCTGCGGCGGCACTCACCGACCTGATCGGTGGTCAGATCCAGCTCTTCTTCGATGCGGCCTCAGGCCTCATCCAGCCCGGCCGCTCGGGACGCGTGCGGCTCATCGGCGCGGCCAGCGACCAGCGCCTGCCCGCCCTGCCGGACGTGCCCACCTTCATCGAACAGGGCCTGCCGAAGTTCACCGGCAGCACCTGGGCCGGCGTGCTGGCACCGGCGGGCATACCGCGCGACATCGTGCAACGCGTGTCCACCGAGATCGCCTCGCTGGTGAAGACCGACGAACTGCGCCAGCGCTTCGAGGGCATGGGCACCATCCCGGTGGGCAGCACGCCGGAGGCGTTCGAGCGATTCATCGCCGATGAAACCGCCAAGTGGGGTGAGGTGATCCGGCGGGCGAAGGTGACGCCGGATTGAAGCCTCACCCCAGCTCCACCGGCAACGGCTTCTCCCACTGATCCGCCCCGCGCGCGCGGGCGATCTGGGTGCTCAAGGCGGTGGCAAAGCGGCGCAGCCAGTGGGTTTCGGCCGCGGTCCAGGTGCGGGGCTCGCCCATCTGTTCGCAGCAGATCACGCCGTGGACGTGGCCGTTGACGGCAAAGCTCACGTCGAGCAGGGCTCGCACGTCGCGCTCAATGAGGCTGTCGCGGAAACCGGCCAGGCGCGGGTCGGCCCAGGCGTCGTCGGAGCGCACGACGCGCTTGCGCGAAAGCTCGTCGAAGTACTCGCCAAACTGGGCCTCGTACAGATCGTCGTAAGGCCGGCGGTGCCAGCCCTCGGCCCGGCTGTTGGCCGCCACGCACACCAGGCGGCGCTGGCCCACCGGGCCGGTGAAACGCCAGATGCTGACCTCGCTGCAGCGGATGTGGGACAGGACATGCCCGGTCACGGCTTCGCGAAAGCCCGCCAGGCTGAGCCGGCCGCTCACCAGGTCGTCGCGCCAGCCTCGCAACAGGCTGTCGGCGGTGGCGGTCTGCACGATGCTCCTCCTGCTTGTCGAACACACCTGCGCCATTTCGACACATGAACGGCCTCACTCAAGCCCGGAGCAACCCGCGGTGCAGCCTCATCACCACAGCTGGGGCGAAGGCAGGTGCTCACTGGGCATCAACTCCCCCAAGGACGGCTGGCGCGGGCGCATCCGACACCCGATGCAGGCTCAGCGAAGATCGCTGCCGGGCATGTAAAGCACCCGTCCGCCGCTGGTGCGCTGCTGCGCCTCGATGCGGCGGCAGTCGCCGGGCGCGGGCTGCTGGCCATCCGGGCGGCCGGGCAGCCACAGGCGGCAGCGGCCCGGCGGGGGCAGCATCCCGGGCGGCACGCCATTGAGGCGGTGGTTGCCGTAGCGCACATAGGCCACTTCGCCGCTGCGCCGTGCGGCGGCCGTTTCAGCCCAGATGACCACGCCGCCCCAGCTCTCGGCATCGGCATGGGCTTTGTTGCAGGACATGGGGGGCGGCTGGTGGGCCGGGGGGATGCCGGGGTACCAGATGGCGCACTGGCCCACCGGCGGCACCTTGTCGGGCGGGACACGGAACGTGGAGACACCGCGGATGTCGGGCGCGGCGCAGCCGGCCAGCACGGCGGCCACGGCCAGCAGCGGGCGCCATCGCGACGACGGGGGCAGGATCGGAGACATCGGCATGGCCCTTCACTCTAGACGCTCGGGACGGCCACAGCGTAAGGGAATCTTTCAGGGGCCGCCGGGCCGGCCCGGCCTGCGCCTTCCTGCCACCACGTTGTCAGGAGCCTGGGCGCAGCATGCAGGCCTCATGCAGCCCGAGGAGGAACGATGGAAAACCCGCTGCCCCCACCCCGCTGAATTGGTTCGAGATCCCGGTGCGCGACATGGCCCGGGCCCAGGCCTTCTACGAAGCCCTGTTCCAGGCGCCCCTGCGGCGCGAACGCCTGGGCGCCTATGAACTGGCGATCTTCCCGCATGCCCAAGGCCAGGTCGGCGGTTGGCTGATCCAGGGCGGAGAAGCCCCTGCGCCGGCCAATGTCGGCACCGTGGTCTACCTGGCCGCGCGGCCGACGGTGGAGGCGGCGCTGGCGCGTGCCCGACGCGCGGGGGGCCAGGTGGCCGTGCCGCGCGTGGCCTTGCCGGGCCAGCGCGGCTGTATTGCCCAGGTGTTCGACCCGGAAGGCAACCGTGTCGGCCTGCACGCCGCGGCGTAGGATGCCGGTCATGCACGAATCGTCCTTGCACGGCCTGCAGGGCCTGGGCCCCCGCAGCATCGAGGCCCTGGCCCGGGTGGGCGTGACCTCGGCGGAGCAGTTGCGCCGCGCCGATGCGGTGGAGCTATACGTTCGGCTGCGTGCGGCCTGGCCGGGCACCAGTCTGAACATGCTCTATGCCCTGGTGGGGGCCCAGGAAGGCCGCCCCTGGCGCGAGATCCAGCGCGAGCGCCGCACCGAGCTGCTGCTGCGGCTGGATGATCTGGGCCAGGCGCCCCGCTGCTGAACGGAGGGGCCATGCGACGCGCCGACCGTCTGTTCGAACTGGTGCAACTGATCCGCGCTCGCCGCCTGTCCACGGCCGCGTGGCTGGCGCAGCGGCTGGAGGTGTCCGAGCGCACCATCTACCGTGACGTGGCCGACCTGCAGGCCCAGGGCGTGCCCATCGAGGGTGAGGCCGGCGTGGGCTACCGGCTCGGCGCGGGCTTCGACCTGCCCCCGCTGATGTTCACGGCCACCGAGGCTCAAGCCCTGGTGGCTTCGGTGCGCATGGCCCAGGGCTGGATGGGGCCGCAGCTCGCGCGTGGCGCCGAGACCGCGCTGAGCAAGATCCTGGCAGTGCTGCCGGGGCTGGAGCGGGCCGCGGCCGAGAGCGTGCCGCTGTATGCCCCCGAGGTGGCCATCGACGCGACCACGCGCGCCCACCTCGAATCGGCCCAACATGCCGCCGAGCAGCGCCACAAGCTGCACATCCGCTATCGCGACCTGAAGGAGCAGACGAGCGAGCGTGTGGTGCGTCCGCTGGCCTGCACCTACTGGGGCCGGCTGTGGACGCTCACGGCCTGGTGCGAGTCGCGCGAGGATTTCCGCACCTTCCGCATCGATCGCATCGAGCGCTTGGAAGCGCTGAACGAACGCTTCCGCGACGAGCCGGGCAAGACCCTGGCCGACCTGCTGCGCCGCATCGAGGCCGAGATGAGCGAGCGCTGCGCCGCGGTGGATGCCTAGAACCGATCGGCCTGGCGCCGGCGCCCGGCCAGGCCGGGCCGCTCGTCGAGGCTTTCCAGCCCGAGGCTGACGTGCTGACGGAACTGCGAGAACGAGCGGCAACGCCGTCCCGGCTCGCCGAACAGCGAGGGCGGCACCCTCAGCGGCCAGGGCACGGGGCCCAGGTGAGGGTCGGCCCAGCCGTCCACCCGGCGGGCCCCGGCCAGCGCCCGGGCCAGTTCGGCCGCGTCCGTCCACCACACGGTCTCGCAGGCCGCGCGCAGCCGCTCACCGGCGAAGCGCCAGCGTCGCTCGCTCCAGGGCCAGCGGGCATGGAACGGGGCCGGCCACCAGCCCAGTCACAGCGTGTCGGGTGGCAGGTCCTCGGGCACCGGCCCCAGGGCCCAGGGGTGCATCAGCCACACGGTGCGGCCTTGCACGCGCGCGGGGTCCAAGGGCTCGAAGAAACCGTCGGGGGGCTGGGTCCGGCAGGGCGGCTCCACCACGCCCTCGCCGTCCGCGCCGGGAACCGGCGCCGTCTGGCGGGCCAGCCGGTCCAGGGCCTCGTAGCCCGTGTCGATGACGCTGCCCGGGCTGAGCCAGGGCGAGCCCGGCGGCGCGTAGCGGGCGACGTTCTCGGCATTGAAGAGGTAGGGTTTGTGGCTGCCGGTGCCGGCCACCCATTGCCAGCTCAGGTGGTTGCTGGCGAGATCGCCGTCGATCAAGTGGGCGAACAGCCAGTCGGCCCCGGCACGCCAGTGCACCTTGCGCAGGTGCACCACGTAGGAGGCCAGCCACAGGCGCACATGGTTGTGCAGCCAGCCGGTGGCATAGAGCATGCGCAC
>NZ_JBKBVU010000069.1:0-15444 GCF_046289365.1 Caldimonas sp.
TACACCGGACTGATCTACCGCGGCCCGGGCCTGGTGCGCGAGGCGGCGCTGGCGCTCAAAAGCCGCTGAGCCGCTGCGGCATCGGCTCGCCCAGCGCCAAGGCCGCGGCGGCCTCACCGAGCGCCAGCGAGGCCGTCAGCCCAGGCGACTCGATGCCGAAGAGATTGACCAGCCCCGGCAGGCCGTGCTCGCTGGGCCCGTGCAGACAGAAATCGCGGGCCGGCCCGCCCGGCGCCTGGATCTTCGGCCGGATGCCGCTGTAGGCCGGCTGCAGGCTGCCTGCGGGCAGGTCCGGCCAGTAGCGGCGGATCTCGGCCTCGAAGGCACCGGCACGGGCCGGATCGACGCGGTAGTCGAGACGGCCCTCGGGGTCGGGCTGCACCCATTCCACGTCCGGGCCGAAACGCGCCCGGCCGCCCAGATCCAGGGTCAAGTGCACGCCCAGGCCGGCCGCCTCGGGCACGGGGTAAATCAACCGCGAAAACGGGCAGCGTCCAGACAGCGCGTAGTAGCTGCCCTTCGCAAAATAGGCCTGGGGCACCTGGGCCGCCGGCAGGCCCTCAATGTCCACCGCCAGGGCCGGGGCCCACAGTCCGGCCGCATTGATCAGCACGCGGGTGCCCAGCCGACTCACCTCCTGAGCACCGGCGTCCAGTTCGAAGCCGTCGCCGACGCGGCGCACCCGCCGCACCGGGGACGCCAGTGCCACCAGCCCTCCCGCCGCCTCGAGATCCCCCTGCAGGGCCAGCATCAGGCCGTGGCTGTCGATGATGCCGGTCGAAGGTGAGAGCACCGCCGCAGTGCAGGCCAGCGCCGGCTCGAGGGCCCGGGCTTCGTCGGCGGTCAGCCAGCGCAGATCGTGCACGCCGTTGGCCGCCGCCTGGGCCATCAGCGCCCGCAGGGTCTCGTGTTGCTCGGCCGAGGTGGCCACCACCAGCTTGCCACAGCGCCGATGGATCACGCCCCGGCGGGTGCAGTAGTCGTACAGCCAGGCCTTGCCCGTCACGCACAGCCGCGCCTTCCACGAGCCTGCGGGGTAATAGAGCCCGGCATGGATGACCTCGCTGTTGCGCGAACTCGTGCCGGTGCCGATGGCCGTCTCGGCCTCCAGCACCAGGGTCTCCAGTCCGCGCAGGGCCAAAGCCCGGGCCGCGGCCAGACCAACCACGCCTGCGCCCACCACCACCGCATCGACACGATCCACGCTCATAGCCGCCTTGGGTCCAGCGCCAGCAGTTCGCGCACCAGGTCCAGCAGCAGGAGCTTGAGCGCTCCGAACCCTTCGTGCGGCTCGAGCGTGAGCTCGTCCATGTAGAGCTGGCGGTTCACCTCGAGCTGGAGGGAGTGGCGGTGCTGCGACGGCAGACCATGGCGACGCACGATCTCCACGCCCTTGTAGGGATGGTTGATGTTGACGCTGTGTCCCTGTGCCCGGAGATAGTCGGCCATCCAGCGCGTCAGCGCAGGGCTGGCCGTGGTGCCATCGCGGTCACCGATCACGAAGTCCGGGTGCTCCATCCCGGGGAAGTCGGTGGCGTGGGACGAGGCCACGGCTGGCATGGAGTGACAGTTGAGGTGGATGCAGTAGCCGTGGCGCAGCACTGCCGCCTGGACCTGCTGGGCCAGGGCCTCGTGATACGGATGCCAGCAGCGATCGATGCGACGGCGCACCTCCTCGACGCTGAGCTTGCGGTCGTACAGCGGCACGCCATCATCGGTGAGCCGCCACACCAGGCCCTTGCCCAGACGCACCTTCGGGCCGGCCTCCACCGGGCCGGGCCACGGGCCGTCCAGGAGGGTGTCATCCAGCTCGGTCAGGTTGCGGTTGACATCGAGGTAGCTGCGCGGGAAATGGGCCTCCACCCAGCCCACCCCCAGGCCGGGGGCGAAGTCATAGAGCTTGTCGACATGGGTGTCCTCGGCACGGCGCAGGACGGCCAGGTCGCAGGCATGGCCGAAGTCGTCCGGGTACCAGGTGCCGCTGTGCGGAGAATCGAGCACCACCGGGGTGGTGCCGGGTCGGCTGGTGACGTAACGCATGTCCCGATTGTGGCCCGGCCGCACCGCCGATGGGGCTGTGGCAACTACGCGGTCGCTCCGATCGAGGCCCCAAAAAGACCCAGGGCCCGGCACGTGGCCAGGCCCTGGAAGGTTTGGTGGGTGGTGCAGGGTTCGAACCTGCGACCCCTGCCGTGTGAAGGCAGTGCTCTACCGCTGAGCTAACCACCCGGTGATCCGGTATGGGAGGCTGCAGTGCAGTTCTCCCGAAAGACCGAGATTATGCCATAAGTTTTCGCCAGAGTGTCTTGCCTTTGGAAGATTTGTCGAGTTCTTCCAGCACTTGCTCGTGCGCCGCCGCTTCGGCCTCAGTGGCGGCCAGCACCGGCAGCGTGAACTGGCGCAGGTCGATGCGAGCGACCTCCACGTGCGCCGTCCCGCCTTCGTCGGCGTCGATGACCAAGGACTCCTGGCCGCGTGTCATCTGGATATAGACCTCGGCCAGCAGGCCCGCGTCCAGCAGCGCCCCGTGCAGGCTGCGGTTGGAGTTGTCCACCTCCAGCCTGCGGCACAGCGCGTCCAGCGAATTGGACTTGCCCGGATACATCTCGCGCGCCATCAGCAGCGTGTCGGTCACCGTCAGGCGGTGCTCGATGAAGCGCGGCCGGCCCAGGCGCCGCAGCTCGGCATCCATGAAGCCGAGGTCGAAGCTGGCGTTGTGGATCAGCACCTCGGCGCCCTCGAGGTAGGCCATCAGCTCGTCCACGATGGCGGCGAAGACCGGCTTGTCGGCCAGGAATTCGTCGGTCAGGCCGTGGATCTTGACCGCATCCTCGTGATTGGCCCGCTCGGGGTTGATGTAGAAGTGCTTGTTGTTCCCGGTGGGGCGCCGGTTCACGAACTCCACACAGCCGATCTCGATGATGCGGTCGCCCGCCTCGGGGTTCAGGCCGGTGGTCTCGGTGTCGAAGAAGATCTGGCGGGTCATGCCGCGATTATCCCGGTTCGACCCGGCCGGTTCAGTGCTTTTCCTTGGCGTGGTTGATCGAGTACTTCGGGATCTCGATGGTCACGTCCTTCTGTGCCAGGATGGCCTGGCACGACAGACGCGACTGCGGCTCCAGTCCCCAGGCGCGGTCGAGCATGTCCTCCTCGTTCTCGTCGGGCTCGTTGAGCGACTCGTAGCCCTCGCGCACGATCACGTGGCAGGTCGTGCAGGCGCAACTCATCTCGCAGGCGTGTTCGATCTCGATGTCGTGGTCGAGCAATGCCTCGCAGATCGAGGTGCCGGCAGGCGCCTCGATCTCGGCACCTTCGGGGCAGTACTCGCTGTGCGGCAGGATCTTGATGACGGGCATGGGGTTCTCGCGGGGACTTCAGATCTCGTCGAGCCGGCGGCCCGACAGCGCATCGCGGATGCTGCGGTTCATGCGCTCGGCGGCGAAGGCCTCGGTGCCTTCGGCCAGCGCCTGGGCGGCCGCCTCGATCGCATGGTGATCGTCGCCGGCGGCCACGTCGCGCAGACGCTGCATCAGGGCGTCGATGGCCTGCCGCTCGGCCTGCGACAGCAAGTCGCCGTCCTTGTTCAGCGCCGACTGCGTGGCCAGCAGCAGGCGTTCGGCTTCGACGCGGGCTTCGCGCAGCGCCCGGTCCTTCATGTCGGCCTCGGCCGTGGCAAAGCCTTCCTGGAGCATGCGGGCGATCTGCTCGTCGCTCAGCCCATAGCTGGGCTTGACGCTGACGGTCGCCTCCACGCCCGAGGTTTCCTCGCGGGCCGACACCTGCAGCAACCCGTCGGCATCCACCGCAAAGCTCACGCGGATGCGCGCCGCGCCGGCGGCCATCGGCGGGATGCCGCGCAGCTCGAAGCGCGCCAGCGAGCGACAGTGCTCGACCTGCTCGCGCTCGCCCTGCACCACGTGGATGGCCATGGCGGTCTGGCCGTCCTTGAAGGTGGTGAAGTCCTGGGCCCGCGCGGTGGGGATGGTGCTGTTGCGCGGGATGATGCGCTCCACCAGCCCGCCCATGGTCTCCAGCCCGAGCGACAGCGGGATCACGTCGAGCAGCAACAGCTCCTGCGCACCCGCATTGCCGGCCAGCGCATGCGCCTGGATGGCCGCCCCCAGCGCCACCACCTCGTCGGGATTGAGGTTGACGAGCGGGTCGCGGCCGAAGCAGGCCCCCACGGCCTGACGCACCAGGGGCATGCGGGTGGAGCCTCCCACCATCACCACGCCGTGCACGTCCTCGACCCGGGCCTTGGCATCACGCAGCACCTTGCGCACCGTGGCGAGCGTGCGCTCCACCAGCGGGCGGGCCAGCGCCTCGAGCTGCTCGCGCGTGACGGCCAGCTCCAGGTCGCGCTCTCCCACCGGGCATTGCATCACCGTGCGTTCCACCGAGGACAGGGCTTCCTTGGCCCGGCGCGCAGCCACCAGCACCGCGCGCTTGTCCTGCGCCGATCGCGCCAGCAGCCCCGCCTGGGCCAGTGCCCAGTCGGCCAAGGCGTGGTCGATGTCGTCCCCGCCCAGCGCGGTATCGCCGGCGGTGGCCACGACCTCGAACACCCCCTTGGACAGGCGCAGCAGCGAGATGTCGAAGGTGCCGCCGCCCAGGTCGTAGACGGCATACAGTCCCTCGGAGCCATGCTCCAGCCCGTAGGCAATGGCCGCCGCCGTCGGCTCGTTGATCAGGCGCAGCACGTTCAGGCCGGCCAGCCGGGCCGCGTCCTTCGTGGCCTGGCGCTGGGCATCATCGAAATAGGCCGGCACGGTGATGACCGCACCGAAGACCTCGTCGTCGAAGCTGTCCTCGGCGCGCTGGCGCAGTGTGGCCAGGATCTCGGCAGACACCTCCACCGGGGACTTTTCGCCCTCGCGGGTGGCGATCGCCACCATGCCCGGCCGGTCGATGAGGTGGTAGGGCAGCTTCTCGCGGCCCTCGATATCGGCCAGGCGCCGGCCCATGAAGCGCTTGACCGAGACGATGGTGTTCTCAGGGTCCTGGCCCTGCGCCGCTAGCGCCTCGTGGCCGATCGCGCGCCGCCCCTGCCCCAGATAGCGCACGGCCGAGGGCAGGATCACACGGCCCTGGGCATCGGGCAGGCACTCGGGCACGCCATGGCGCACCGCGGCCACGAGCGAATGGGTGGTGCCCAGGTCGATGCCCACCGCCAAACGCCGCTGATGCGGGTCGGGCGACAGGCCGGGTTCGGAGATCTGCAGGAGTGCCATGAAAAAGCGTGGTGTCGGAATAGGGCCCCGGGGCGAGGCTGCGCCAGGAGCCAGCAGCGCCTATTGTCCCAGGCCGTCGAGGCGGCGCTCGACCTCCTCGGCAAAGCGCTCGATGAACATGAGGGCTCTGACCTGGTCTGCCGCCGCCTGGGCATCGCCCTGCTCGTCCAGCAGGGCCTGCAGTGCAGCAAGCCGGTGGGCACGCTCGGCCTGCACCTCCTCGGCCAAGGCCCGCAGCGCGGCCTCGTCGGCAGCCTCGTCCAGCGTCTCACGCCAGGCCATCTGCTGCATCAGGAAGTCGTGCGGCATGGCCGTGTTGCTGTGCGCCCCGATCGAGGCGCCGCGCAGTTCGCACAGGTAGGCCGCGCGGCGCAGCGGGTCCTTCAGGCGGTGGTAGGCCTCGTTGACCCGCACGGCCCATTGCATCGCCGCGCGCTGAGCGGCAGCCCCCTCGGCGGCGAAACGGTCGGGATGCACACGGGCCTGGAGGGACTTCCAGCGCGCCTCCAGTTCTGCCCGGTCCAGCGCCTGGCGCGCAGGCAGCCCGAAGAGCTCGAAGTCGTTGGCCTGGAGATTCATGGTCGAAGGGCCGCAGGACACGCTGCATCCCGGGCGGGCCGCGGCCCGCCCGGCAAGCGCGATGGAATCAGGCGCCGCTCAGATGCGGAAGGACTCTCCGCAGCCGCAGCGGTCCTTCTCGTTGGGATTGTTGAATTTGAAGCCCTCGTTCAGCCCCTCGCGCACGAAATCGAGCTGGGTGCCTTCCAGGTAGGGCAGGCTCTTCGGATCCACCAGGATCTTGACGCCATGGCCCTCGAAGACGTGGTCCTCGGGGGCCACCTCGTCGGCGTACTCGAGCTTGTAGGCCAGCCCCGAGCAGCCGGTGGTCTTCACGCCCAGGCGCACGCCCACCCCCTTGCCGCGACGGCTCAGGTAGCGGGCCACGTGGCGGGCTGCCGCCTCGGTCAGGGTCACGGCCATGGTGTCAGTGGGTCTGCGCCGCGGCCGCCCCGGCCTTGGCCTTGTAGTCGTTCACCGCCGCCTTGATGGCATCTTCGGCCAGGATCGAGCAATGGATCTTCACCGGGGGCAGTGCGAGTTCCTCGGCGATCTGGGTGTTCTTGAGGTTCATGGCCTCGTCCAGGGTCTTGCCCTTGACCCATTCGGTAACCAGCGAGCTCGAGGCGATCGCCGAGCCGCAGCCATAGGTCTTGAAGCGGGCATCCTCGATCACGCCGGTGGCCGGATTGACCTTGATCTGCAGCTTCATCACGTCACCGCAGGCCGGGGCGCCCACCATGCCGGTGCCCACGTTGGAATCACCCTTGTCGAAGGAACCGACATTGCGCGGGTTCTCGTAATGGTCGATGACTTTGTCGCTGTATGCCATGGTCGCTCTCCAACTACTGCTCTGACTGTGTCAATGGGCGGTCCACTGGATCGTGCTGAGATCCACGCCGTCCTGGTACATCTCCCACAGCGGGGACAATTCTCGCAGCTTGGCCACACGGTCCTTGAGCGTGGCCACCGCGTAGTCGATCTCTTCCTCGGTGGTGAAACGGCCGATGGTGATGCGCAGGCTCGAATGCGCCAGTTCGTCGCTGCGGCCCAGCGCACGCAGCACATAGCTGGGCTCCAGGCTGGCCGAGGTGCAGGCCGAACCCGAGGACACCGCGATGCCCTTGATCCCCATGATCAACGATTCGCCCTCGACGAAGTTGAACGAGGCGTTCACGTTGTGCGGGACGCGCTTTTCGAGATGGCCGTTGATGAAGACCTGCTCGATGTCCTGAAGGCCCTTGAGCAGGCGCTGCTGCAGCATGCGGATGCGCTCGATCTCGGTGCCCATCTCTGCCTTGGCGATGCGATAGGCCTCGCCCATGCCGACGATCTGGTGCGTGGGCAAGGTGCCCGAACGCATGCCGCGCTCGTGGCCGCCACCGTGCATCTGGGCCTCCAGGCGCACCCGCGGCTTGCGTCGCACGTAGAGCGCACCGATGCCCTTGGGGCCGTAGGTCTTGTGCGAAGCCAGGCTCATCAAGTCCACCGGCAACGTGGACAGATCGATCTCGACCTTGCCGGTGGCCTGGGCCGCATCGACGTGGAAGACGATGCCACGTTCGCGGCACATCGCGCCAATGGTCGGAATGTCCTGGATCACGCCGATCTCGTTGTTCACGAACATCACCGAGACCAAGATGGTGTCGGGGCGTAGCGCGTCCTTGAAGCGGTCCAGGTCGAGCAGGCCGTCTTCCTGCACGTCGAGGTAGGTCACCTCGAAGCCCTGGCGTTCGAGTTCGCGCATGGTGTCGAGCACGGCCTTGTGTTCGGTCTTGACCGTCACCAGGTGCTTGCCCTTGCCCTTGTAGAAGTGGGCCGCGCCTTTGAGCGCGAGGTTGTTCGACTCGGTGGCCCCGGAGGTCCAGACGATCTCGCGCGGATCAGCGCCGATCAGCTCGGCCACCTGGGCGCGGGCCTTCTCGACGGCTTCTTCTGCCTCCCAGCCCCAGGCATGGCTGCGCGAGGCCGGGTTGCCGAAATGCTCACGCAGCCAGGGGATCATCGCGTCCACCACGCGCGGGTCCACCGGCGTCGTGGCGCCGTAGTCCATGTAGATCGGGAAATGCGGGGTCATGTCCATGTCGGCTTGCAAGGCGGGGCCGCAAAGCCCCTGCTGGCGTGGGTGCGGGGCTTACTTCGAAAAGGCGTTGCCCAGGGCAAACACCGAATTGGGGGCGTTGACCTTGATCGGCTTGACGACCGGCTGGCTGGAGATGGCCCGCTTGACCGGCTGCTCCTCGATCGACACACCGCGGGCGAGCTGATCTTCGACCAGTTTGCGCAGGGTGATGGAGTCGAGGTATTCGATCATCTTCGCATTCAGGCTGGCCCACAGGTCGTGGGTCATGCAGCGGCCCTGGTCCTCGCCCATGCAGTTTTCCTTGCCACCGCAACCGGTGGCGTCGATCGGCTCGTCCACCGCGACGATGATGTCGGCAACGGTGATGTCCTCGGCCTTGCGACCCAGCGAGTAGCCGCCGCCCGGGCCTCGGGTGCTCTCGACCAATTCGTGGCGGCGCAGCTTGCCAAACAGTTGCTCCAAATACGACAAGGAGATTTGCTGGCGCTGGCTGATGGCGGCCAGGGCCACCGGGCCCTGATGCTCTCGCAGCGCGAGATCGATCATGGCGGTGACGGCAAAGCGGCCTTTGGTGGTAAGACGCATGTCGAACTCCTTGTGCTTTCACCCAGGGGGGCGAAACGGTTGAACCCAAACAAGGCTTTTCGGTCCGGGTTAACCCTCGGTTGAATCCGAGTGATTTACTCGATTATGCCTGAAGCCTAGTTTTTTGGTCAAGTTTGGGTCCGGAAGTTCCCCAGGTTCGATGTCAGCCGCGCGTGCAGATGCGCCACCAACCCTTGAGCCGCGGCCTCCAGGCAATCGAGCACCAGCTCGAAGCCGGCCGGCCCGCCGTAATAGGGGTCAGGCACCTCCTCGCGCCGCGGCGCAGGGGCAAATTCCATCATCAGCCGCAGCCGGTGGCGTTCGGATGGCGGACACGCCTCGTGCAGCCAGCGCAAATGGCCCCGGTCCATGGCCAAAATCAGATCGAAATGCTGGAAGTCCGCCGCGTGCACCTGGCGCGCCCGCAGGCGACTGAGATCGTAGCCTCGGCGCGCCGCATGGGCTTGTGATCGTTGGTCGGGCGGGCTGCCGACATGGTAGCCATGGGTGCCCGCCGAGTCGAGATGCACCTGATCGGCCAGCCCGGCGCTTTCGAGTCGATGGCGCACCACCGCCTCGGCAGTGGGGGAGCGACAGATGTTGCCGGTGCACACGAAGAGCACGCTCACGCTGGGCATGGGCGTCCTCCGTTCACGACCGCAGCGGCACGATGGGATCGCCCACGGCAGCGCCGAAGGCCTGCTCCTTGAGCACGGCGAGCTGGTCGCGCACGCGGGCGGCTTTCTCGAATTCGAGATTGCGAGCATGTTCGAGCATCTGCCGTTCCAGTTGCTTGATGCGCTTGCCCAGATCTTTCTCGGACAGGGTCTCGACTTCGGCAACGGCCTGGGCGGCCTTGAGGTCGTCCTTGCCGGACTTGTCGGAGTAGACGCCGTCGATCAACTCCTTGACCTGTTTGACCACGCTGCGCGGCGTGATGCCCTGGGCCTGGTTGTGAGCGAGCTGCTTGGCGCGGCGTCGCTCGGTCTCGTCGATGGCCCGCCTCATCGAGTCGGTGATCTGGTCGGCATAGAGGATGGCCTTGCCATTGAGGTTGCGCGCGGCCCGGCCGATGGTCTGGATCAGCGAGCGCTCCGAGCGCAGGAAGCCCTCCTTGTCTGCGTCGAGGATGGCCACCAGAGACACCTCGGGGATGTCCAGGCCCTCGCGCAGCAGGTTGATGCCCACCAGCACGTCGAAGCTGCCCAGGCGCAGGTCGCGGATGATCTCCACGCGCTCGACGGTATCGACGTCGGAGTGCAGGTAGCGCACCTTGACGCCGTTGTCGGCCAGGTAGTCGGTGAGCTGCTCGGCCATGCGCTTGGTGAGGGTGGTGATGAGCACGCGCTCGCCGGATTGCACCCGCAGGCGGATCTCGCCCAGCACATCGTCCACCTGGTGGGTGGCCGGGCGCACCTCGACCACCGGGTCGATGAGGCCGGTAGGACGCACGACCTGCTCGACCACCTGGCCCGAGGTGCGCTGCTCGTAGTCGGCCGGGGTGGCCGACACGAAGATGACCTGGCGCATCTTGGTCTCGAATTCCTCGAACTTCAGCGGCCGGTTGTCCAGCGCCGAGGGCAGGCGAAAGCCATATTCGACCAGCGTGGTCTTGCGCGAGCGGTCACCGTTGTACATGCCACCGAGCTGGCCGATGAGGACGTGGCTCTCGTCGAGGAACATCAGCGCATCGGGCGGCAGGTAGTCCACCAGCGTGGGCGGGGGCTCGCCCGGCCGCGCCCCCGAGAGATGGCGGGTGTAGTTCTCGATGCCCTTGCAGTGGCCCACCTCCTGGAGCATCTCCAGGTCAAAGCGGGTGCGCTGCTCCAGGCGCTGAGCCTCGACCAGCTTGCCGGCCTTCACCAGTTCGTCCAGGCGCTGGCGCAGCTCCTCCTTGATGGTCTCGATGGCCGCGAGCACACGCTCGCGCGGCGTGACGTAATGGCTGCTCGGGTAAACCGTGAAGCGCGGGATCTTCTGGCGGATGCGGCCGGTCAGCGGGTCGAAGAGCTGCAGCGACTCGACCTCGTCGTCAAAGAGCTCGATGCGCAGGGCCAGCTCGGAGTGTTCGGCCGGAAAGACGTCGATGGTGTCGCCGCGCACGCGGAAGGTGCCGCGCGAGAACTCGGTCTCGTTGCGCTGGTACTGCATGCGCACGAGCTGAGCGATCACATCGCGCTGGCCCATCTTGTCGCGCACGCGCAGCGTCATCACCATCTGGTGGTAGTCGCTGGGGTTGCCGATGCCGTAGATGGCCGAGACGGTGGCCACGATCACCACGTCGCGGCGCTCCAGCAGGCTCTTGGTGGCCGACAGGCGCATCTGCTCGATGTGCTCGTTGATCGAGCTGTCCTTCTCGATGAAGAGGTCGCGCTGCGGGACATAGGCCTCGGGCTGATAGTAGTCGTAGTAGCTGACGAAGTACTCCACCGCATTGCGTGGGAAGAACTCGCGGAACTCGCTGTACAGCTGCGCCGCGAGCGTCTTGTTGGGCGCGAACACGATGGCCGGGCGGCCCAGGCGGGCGATCACGTTGGCCATGGTGTAGGTCTTGCCCGAGCCGGTCACGCCCAGCAGGGTCTGGAAGCTCAGACCGTCGCGCACCCCCTCGACCAGGGCCTCGATGGCCGCAGGCTGGTCGCCCGCCGGCGGGTAGGGCTGGTAGAGCTGGAAGGGGGAGTCCGGGAAGCGGACGAAGCGGGACTCGTCGGGGCTGTCCACGGCCGCGACGGCCGGGGCGTTGTGGGCAAGGCTCACGTCGTTCATGGGGGCTTGGCGACCTTAAAATACGGGTTTTCCCGTCTGCTGGGCGTCAGGGCCCAATCGCAAAGCGTAGCCCAGATCCGCATTTCACTCCACTGACAAGGACAGCCCATGTCTTCCCTTTTTGCCACCGTCGAGATGGCGCCCCGCGACCCCATCCTGGGGCTGAACGAGCAATTCAACGCCGATCCGAACCCCGCCAAAGTGAACCTGGGCGTGGGCGTCTACTACGACGACAACGGCAAGCTGCCGCTGCTGCAGTGTGTGGCCGCCGCGGAAAAGCAGATGCTGGAAGCCCCCAAGGCCCGCGGCTACCTGCCCATCGACGGCATTGCCGCCTATGACAAGGCCGTGCAGGACCTGGTCTTCGGCGCCGACAGTGCCGCCGTGAAGGCCGCTCGCATCGCCACCGTGCAAGGCCTGGGCGGCACCGGCGGGCTGAAGATCGGGGCCGACTTCCTGAAGAAGCTCAACCCGAAGGCCCGGGTGCTGATCAGCGACCCGAGCTGGGAGAACCACCGCGCGCTCTTCGAGAGCGCCGGCTTCGAGGTCGGCACCTACCCCTATTACGATGCGGCACGCCGCGGCGTGAACTTCGACGGCATGCTCGCCGCGCTGGAAGGGGCCCCGGCGGGCACCATCGTCGTGCTGCATGCCTGCTGCCACAACCCCACCGGCTACGACCTCACGCCGGCCCAATGGACCGAGGTGATCGCTGCCGTGAAAGCGGCTGGCCTGGTGCCCTTCCTGGACATGGCCTACCAGGGCTTCGGCGACGGCATCGCCGAGGACGGCGCGGTGATCGGCCAGTTCATGGCGGCCGGGCTCGACTTCTTCGTCTCCACCTCGTTCTCCAAGAGCTTCTCGCTGTATGGCGAGCGGGTGGGCGCCTTGAGCGTGGTGTGCGAAAGCAAGGAAGAAGCCGACCGGGTGCTCAGCCAGCTCAAGCGCGTGATCCGAACCAACTATTCCAACCCGCCCACCCATGGCGCCCAGGTGGTGACCACGGTGCTGACCACCCCGGCCCTGCGCCAGCTCTGGGAAGAGGAGCTGGCCGGCATGCGCCAGCGCATCCAGGCCATGCGCACCGCCCTGGTCGAACGCCTGAAGGCGGCCGGCGTCACACAAGACATGAGCTTCATCACCCAGCAGCGCGGCATGTTCAGCTACTCGGGCCTGAGCCAGGCCCAGATGCAGCGCCTGCGCAGCGAGTTCGGCGTCTACGGCGTCGACTCGGGCCGCATCTGCGTGGCCGCGCTCAACAGCAAGAACATCGACCACGTGGCGGGCGCCATCGCGAAGGTGCTCTGAACGAGCCCCCCCCCCCCCGGGGGGGCTCCGGCGCGGAGTCGGTGCCCATCATGTCGCCCAGGCGACATCTCGGTGCGATATGCGCCGAAATGGCGCATTTTCACCGTCTTTCTGCGCGTTTGCCCCAGGCCCGGCTTCACACAGGATCGTCCTGTCGCGCCTAGAATGATGCAGTGCAGCAACCCACACTGCACGATCCAGGCCACCCGCCAACATCCTGACCGAAGAGGGCCGCATGCTGTACCAGATCTACGAGACCCAACGGGCTCTGCTCAGTCCCTTTTCCGAGTTCGCCAGCGCCGCTGCCAAGCTCTACAGCCATCCGCTGTCACCCTTTGCCCATGTGCCCCTGTCCGACCGTGTCGCCGCCGGTCTGGACCTGATGCACCGGCTGTCCAAGGAATACGAGAAACCCGAGTTCGGGATCCACACCGTCCAGGTCGACGGGGTGGACGTGGCGGTGCAGGAACAGGTGCCGCTGGCCAAGCCTTTTTGCCGGCTGATCCGCTTCAAGCGCTTCACCGACGAAGGCGCGCTGCTGGAGAAGATGAAGAAGCAGCCGGTGGTGCTGGTGGTGGCGCCGCTGTCGGGCCACCACGCCACACTGCTGCGCGACACGGTGCGCACGCTGCTGCAGGACCACAAGGTCTACATCACCGACTGGATCGATGCGCGCATGGTGCCGGTGGAGGCCGGCCCCTTTCACCTCGATGACTACGTCGAATACATCGAGGAGTTCATCCGCTTCATCGGGCCGGACGTGCACGTGATCTCGGTGTGCCAGCCCACGGTGCCGGTGTTCGCGGCGATCTCGCTGATGGCCAGCCGCGGCGAGCGCACGCCGCGCTCGATGACGATGATGGGCGGGCCCATCGACGCGCGGCGCTCGCCCACCGCAGTGAACAACCTGGCGATGAACAAGAGCTACGAGTGGTTCGAGCACAACGTGATCTACCGCGTGCCGCCGAACTACCCCGGTGCCGGCCGCCGTGTCTACCCCGGCTTCCTGCAGCACACCGGCTTCGTCGCGATGAACCCCGACCGCCACCTGCGCTCGCACTACGACTACTTCATGGACCTGATCCGCGGCGACGATGAAAGCGCCGAGGCGCACCGGGCCTTCTATGACGAATACAACGCCGTGCTGGACATGCCGGCCGAGTACTACCTCGACACGATCAAGACGGTGTTCCAGGACTTCGCGCTGGTCAACGGCACCTGGCGTGTGCGCGGCGAACTGGTGCGCCCGCAGGACATCCGCACCACGGCACTGCTGACCATCGAGGGCGAACTGGACGACATTTCCGGCGCGGGTCAAACCCAAGCCGCGCACGAGCTGTGCACGGGCATTCCGAAGGACGAACAGCCGCACTTCACGGTGCCCGGCGCTGGTCATTACGGCATCTTCTCGGGAAAGCGCTGGCGCCAGCTCGTCTATCCGGTGGTGCGCGATTTCATCGCCAAACACGAGCACAACCCCCTGGAGGCCCCGCCGGCTGCAACGCGCACCAGCGCACGCCGCAAGACCCCCGCTGCCACGTGAACACGGTCCACGCCGACGACATCGATGCCCTGCTGCCGCAGACGCAATGCACGCGCTGCGGCTACCCGGACTGCGCCGGCTATGCACGTGCGATCGCGGCCGGCGAGGCCGACATCAACCAGTGTCCGCCCGGCGGGGCCGAGGGCATCGTGCGCCTGGCCGCCCTGACCGGCCGGCCGGTGCAACCGCTGTCAGCGGCCCACGGCCTCGAAGGTCCGCGCATGCTGGCCGTCATCGATGAGGACTGGTGTATCGGCTGCACGCTGTGCATCAAGGCCTGCCCGGTGGACTGCATCGTCGGCACGAACAAGCAGATGCACACGGTGATCGACGAGCTGTGCACGGGCTGCGAGCTGTGCGTGCCGGCCTGTCCGGTCGATTGCATCTCGCTCACCCCGGTGACGACCGCCACCGGCTGGGCAGCCTGGAGCGAGGCCCAGGCCCAGGAAGCCCGCCACCGCTACGCCTGGCACCAGGAACGGCGGGCCCGGGAGGCTCGCGAGCACGAGGACCGGCTGGAGGCCAAGGCCCGGCACAAGCTCGAGCATCTGGAGACCCAGACCCGGCTCACCGACCCGGCGCAGATCGAACGCAAGCGTGCGGTGATCGAAGCCGCCCTGGCCAAGGCCCGGCAGCGGCGCAGCGGCTGAACGGCCGCGCAGGCACAATCGCGGCCCATGACGCCGCAAGACATCGACGCCTTCTTCGCCACCCTTCAGGCCGCCAACCCGCAGCCCAACACCGAGCTGGAATACACCAGTGTGTTCGAGCTGCTGGTGGCCGTGCTGCTGTCGGCCCAGGCCACCGACGTGGGCGTGAACAAGGCCACGCGCAAGCTCTTTGCCGTGGCCCACACACCGCAGCAGATCCTGGCCCTGGGCTATGACGGCCTGTGCGGCTACATCAAGACCATCGGGCTGTACCGCAACAAGGCCAAGCACCTGCTGGAGACCTGCCGACTCCTCGTCGAGCGCCACGGGGGCGAAGTGCCGCGCACGCGCGAGGCGCTCGAGGCCCTGCCCGGCGTGGGCCGCAAGACCGCCAACGTCGTGCTCAACGTCGCCTTCGGCGAGCCGACGATGGCGGTGGACACGCACATCTTCCGCGTGAGCAACCGCACCGGTCTGGCGCCGGGCAAGACGCCGCTGGCGGTGGAGAAAAAGCTGCTGGAACGCGTGCCGCCACGCTACCTCGTGGATGCCCACCACTGGCTGATCCTGCACGGGCGCTATGTGTGCCTGGCGCGCCGGCCGCGCTGCTGGCAGTGCCAGGTGGCGCGCTACTGCGAGTTCTCACCCAAGACGCCGGCACCCGCGGCACGCTGAACGAGCTCCAGCGCCTGACCATGCGCCGGTGCGGCCGGCCACAGC
>NZ_JBKBVU010000070.1:0-15406 GCF_046289365.1 Caldimonas sp.
GTGGCGATGACCATGGCCTCGCGCACGGTGTACTTGCCCTGCTGGTACATCGCGTTGGTGACGAGCAGGCCGATGGAATAGCTGCCGACGAAGGAGGTGACGGCGTCGATGGCCGAGTAGCCGGGGGTGCGGAAGAGCGGGCGCATCACGCGCTCCATCAGCACGCCCACCAGCTCGAGCAGGCCGAAGCCCACCAGGAAGCTCAGCGCCAGACCGCCGATGGGGATGAGCACGCCCACCGACAGCGCCAGCTTCTCGAAGAGGAAGGGCAGCATGTCTTTCTGGGTGGCCCAGTCGGGGGCCAGCCCGGCCAGGTACAGGCCTGCCAAGGCCAGGCCGGCCAGCTTGATCACGCTGAACACCCGTGCCGTGGCGCTCTGGCGGAAAGCCCCGGTGACGAAGGGTGACACAGCCCCCCAGGCCATCAGTGCCAGCACGAAGGCCACCGCCAGGCTGCGCTGCTCGCGCACCAGGTAGCTGCTGAGGTGATCCACCGGAATGGTGCGCCGGCCGCCGATCTCGATGTCGACGAAGAAGAGAAAGACGCCCACGGCGCTGAAGGCCAGCAGCTTGAGCAGCGGGAGGGCCAGGCCGCCAGGGGGCCAGGCCAGGGCGGTGTCAGGACGGGGCATGCGGTGTCTCCTGTGGTGGTTGGTGCGCCTATACAAATGGCTCAAATCGCAGCCAAGTTGTATATACATTTTGATTGTCGAGGCCGAAAGGCGTCAATACAATCCGCGTCGGAAAGTCTTGGTGATTACCCTAGATGAACACGACCCTCCCGCCCGCTGACGGGGCCCGGCAGCCGGCCTACCAGGTCATCAAGGCTTACGTGCTGGAACGCATCCAGAGTGGACAGTGGAAGGAAGGCGACGCCATCCCGGGCGAGGAGGCGCTGGCACGCGAGTTCGGCGTGTCGCGCATGACGGTCAACCGCGCGATCCGCGAACTGAGCGACGAGCAGATCGTCGTGCGGGTGCAGGGCTCGGGCACCTTCGTGGCCCAGCAGAAGTACCAGTCCACGTTGGTGGAGATCCGCAACATCGCCGACGAGGTGGCCGCGCGCGGCCATGTGCACCGCAGCGAGCTGCAGCTTCTGGAACGCTGCAAGGCCAGCGAGGCGCTGGCGCGCCAGTTCGGGTTGTCAGCGCGGGCGGCGCTGTTCCATTCGGTGGTGGTGCATTACGAGAACGAGCTGCCCATCCAGGTGGAGGATCGCTACGTCAACCCACAGGTGGCGCCCGATTACCTGGCCCAGGACTTCCGCAGCCAAACGCCCAACGCCTACCTGATACGCGTGGCGCCGCTGCAGGGCGTGCGCTTTGCCATCGAGGCCTGCCTGCCGCCGAAGGAGATCGGCGAGCTGCTGCACATGGGCCCGCACGAGCCCTGCCTGGTGCTGCGCCGCCAGACCCACTCGCAAGGCCAGGTGGCCTCGGTGGCGGCGATGTGGCACCCGGCCTCGCGCTACCAGTTCACCGGCAGCTTCTGATCCCGGTCATTGGAAGGCCACCTCGGCGAAGCTGCGCAGCTTGCGGCTGTGCAGGCGGTCCACCCCTTCGCCGCGCAGGATCTCGATGGCGCGGATGCCGATGCGCAGGTGCTGGTCCACGCGCTCGCGGTAGAACTGGTTGGCCATGCCCGGCAGCTTGAGTTCACCGTGCAGCGGCTTGTCGCTCACGCACAGCAAGGTGCCGTAGGGCACGCGAAAGCGAAAGCCGTTGGCCGCCACGGTGGCGCTTTCCATGTCCAGCGCCACCGCGCGGCTCTGGCTGAAGCGGCGCTCGGGCGTGCGGTGCGGCAGCAGCTCCCAGTTGCGGTTGTCGGTGCTGGCCACGGTGCCGGTGCGCAGGATGCGCTTGAGCTCGTAGCCGCTGAGCTGCGTGATGTCGGCCACGGCGGTCTGCAGCGCGATCTGCACCTCGGCCAGCGCGGGAATCGGCACCCACAGCGGCAGGTCTTCGTCGAGCACGTGGTCTTCGCGCACATAGCCGTGGGCCAGCACGTAGTCGCCCAGTTGCTGGGTGTTGCGCAGCCCCGCGCAGTGGCCGAGCATGATCCACGCATGCGGGCGCAGCACGGCGATGTGATCGGTGATGGTCTTGGCGTTCGCGGGCCCCACGCCAATGTTCACCATCGTGATGCCTGCGCGGTCTCGCCGCACGAGGTGGTAGGCCGGCATCTGCGGCAGGCGCGGCGGCGGCGCGCCCAGGGCGTCGTCCGGTTCGGGCGCCTCGCCCTGGCGGCGCGTGACCACGTTGCCGGGTTCGACGAAGGCCACGTAGCCGTCGTCGGCCGCGGCATCCTTCGAGGCGGTGAACAGTGCACCCTGGTCGGGGGCCTGTGTCATCAGCTCGCGGCCTAGGCGCACGAACTCGTCGATATAGAACTGGTAGTTCGTGAACAGGACGAAATTCTGGAAGTGCTCGGGCGCGGTGCCGGTGTAGTGGCGCAGGCGGTGCAGCGAGTAGTCCACACGCGGCGCGGTGAACAGCGCCAGCGGATGCGGCTCGCCGGGCGCGGGCTCGTAGGTGCCGTTGGCGATGCCATCGTCCATCGCGCCCAGGTCGGGCAGGTCGAAAAGATCGCGCAGACGCAGGCGGCGGGCCGCGTCGAGCTGGCCTTCGACATGGTCGGAGCTGTCCACGGCGAAGTGCACTGGGATGGGCTGCTGGCTGGTGCCCACCTCCAGGTCCACGCGGTGATTGCGCAACAGAAGCCGGAACTGCTCGCGGTAGTAGTCCTCGTACAGGTCGGGGCGGGTCAGTGTGGTCTCGTAGGTGCCCGGCCCCGCCACGAAGCCATAGGACAGGCGAGAGTCCGCGCGCGCGACGGTGTCGGTGTGGATGCGCACGTAGGGGTAGCAGGCGCGCACGTGGCGAGCCGGGTCTTCACCGGCCACGAAGCGGCGCAAAGACTCGCGCAGATGGGCGAGGCTCTCGTCGTAGATGCGCTTGACATAGGCCAGCGCGGCGTTCGGGTCTTGAAAGCGTTGGGGCGGGAAAAAAGGCGGTGTGTGCATGGACCACAGCGGATTCGTTCAGGACGCGGTGGGGTATTGTGAGCCGAACGGGGAGTACCCGGGATCCAGCGGCACACACCGGCAGGACGTGGCTCAGGTCACCGGCGCAGGATTGAAAAGCACCAGCGCGTTGTGCAGCTTCCAATGCTCGGCCCAGGTCTTCTTGCGGCCGCTGGCCACGTCGAGCATGAAGTGGAACAACTCCCAGCCCAGTTCCTCAATGCTGGCCTGGCCATCGGCGATCCGCCCGGCGTTGATATCCATCAGATCGTGCCAGCGGCGGGCCAGTTCACTGCGGGTGGCCACCTTGATCACCGGGCAGGCGGCCAGGCCATAGGGCGTGCCGCGTCCGGTGGTGAAGACGTGCAGGTTCATGCCGGCGGCCAGTTGCAGGGTGCCGCAGATGAAGTCACTGGCCGGCGTGGCGGCGTACAGCAGCCCCCGCTGGGTGGCGCGCTCACCCGGCGCCACCACGCCCGAGATCGGCGCGGTGCCGCTCTTGATGATGGAGCCCATGGCCTTTTCGACGATGTTCGACAGCCCCCCCTTCTTGTTGCCGGGCGTGGTGTTGGCGCTGCGGTCTACTTGACCGCGCTTCAAATAAGCGTCGTACCAGGCCATCTGCTGGATCATCGCCTCGGCCACTGCGGGCGTGGCCGTACGCGCGGTGAGCTGATCGATGCCATCGCGCACTTCGGTCACTTCCGAAAACATCACGGTGGCGCCAGCGCGCACCAGCAAATCGGTGCAAAAGCCCACGGCAGGGTTGGCGGTGACGCCGGAGAAGGCATCGCTGCCGCCGCATTGCACACCCACCACCAACTCGCTGGCCGCAACGGTTTGCCGCCGACGCGCATTGAGTCGCTGCAAATGCATCTCGGCCTGGCGCATGATCGAATCGATCATCGACTCGAAGCCCACGTGGGCCTCGTCTTGCAGGCACACCACGTCAAGCCCACCACGATCGTCTTCGCCGATGGGGATGCTGCCAGGCGGCAGCAGGCGCTCGGGTTGCAGCTTTTCGCAGCCCAGGCTGACGACCATGACCTCGCCGCCGAAATTGGGGTTGCGGGCCAAGTTGCGCAGCGTGCGGATCGGAATGATGGCCTCGGGCGCATCGATGGCCACGCCGCAGCCGTAGCTGTGTTCGAGTGCCACCACGTCGTCGACGTTGGGGTACTTGGGCAGCAGCTCACGTTTGATGCGTTGCACGGCGTACTCGGTGACCCCGGCGACGCACTGCACCGTCTGGGTGATGGCCAGGATGTTGCGCGTGCCCACCGAGCCGTCGGGGTTGCGGTAGCCCTCGAAGGTGTAGCCTTCCAGCGGCGGCAAGTCCGGCGGCCGGCACGTGGCCAGCGGCAAGTTCTCCAGCTCGCGCGCCGGTGGCATGTGCAGCACACGCTCATGCACCCAAGTGCCCGCAGGCAGTGCCCGCAGCGCGCGGCCGATGACCACGTTGTAGCGCCGCACCTCGGCGCCCTCGGCCAAATCGGCCAACGCCACCTTATGGGCTTGGGGCACATGCTCACGCAACGTGATGCCGTCAACGACGGTGCCCGCGGGCAGGCCGCCGTCGTTGGCCACGATGGCCACGTTGTCGGCCGGGTGCATGCGGATGAGCAGAGGCGGGGTCATACGAGACATCAAGGCTTGACGTTACCGTCTTTGACGATCTTCGCCCATTTGGCCAGCTCTTTGCGACCGAACTCAGCAAACTGTTCGGGGCTGTTGGGCTGGTACTCCAGCCCCAGGCCTTCCATGCGAGTCTTGATGTCGGGTGTGGCGATGATGGCGGCCAGCGTCTGGTTCATTTTCTGAACGATGGCTGGCGGCGTTCCGGCAGGGGCGTAAATGGCCTGCCAGCTTGCCACGTCGAAGCCGGCCACACCCGCTTCCTGCATCGTGGGTACGTCTGGCAGCACCCGGCTGCGAGTGGCCGAAGTGACGGCCAAGGCGCGCACTTTGCCAGATTGAATGTGCGGTAGGGCCACAGTAGCGGTTTCAAAGCTGACCGGGATCTGCCCGCTTATCAGGTCTTGAATGGCCGGTGCACTGCCGCGATAGGGCACGTGGGTGAGCTCGGCGCCGGCCAGCAGTTTGAAGGCCTCGCCCGACATATGTTGTGAGCTACCGGTGCCGGCAGATCCAAAGGCAATGGTGCCAGGCTTGGATTTGGCGGCGGCAATCAGATCAGCCACCGTCTTGTAGGGTTGATTGGCTCCCACCAACAGCACGTTGGAGATGCTGCCGAGCAACATCACAGGAGCGAAGTCTTTTGCCGCGTCGTAAGGCATTTTGGGCTGTAGCGCCGGATTGATCGCGTGGCTTGCAATCGTGCCCAACAAGAAGGTGTATCCGTCCGGTGCGGATTTGGCCACGCTGTCGGCGCCGATCACGCCACCGGCACCGGCTTTGTTCTCGATCACGATGGTTTGCTTGAGCGATGCCTGCAGCTTTTCTGCCAGCGTGCGAGCGAGGATGTCGGATGTACCACCGGGTGCGAAAGGCACGACGATCTTTACGGGTTTGGTGGGCCAGTTGTCCTGGGCATGGGCTCCCAAAGGGGCTGCCAGGAGCGCCAGCATGCCAGCAAGACCGGCAGTCAGGAAGGTGCGTCGAATCATGTGCATGATAGGTCGTACAGCGAATAAACAAGGAGAAACGAGGCGCGATGCGTTGCCTCACGAAGGAAGGTCGACGATCTCGACCCAATTGGGATTGAGACCAACACGGGCCCGTCCGGTGTCGACCAATTCACCTGTGTGGGTGTTCAGTGCGTAAACGGTGAGGTGATGCGACGCTTGCCCGGCCACCACAACCTGACGTGCATCGGGAGTGACCTGCATGCCGCGCGGTTGAATCTCTGTGGGCGTTTGTGCGAGCAATCGAGGTTGGCCAGGGGTGACGGACAGGTCGAAGAGCGAGAGGGTGCTCGACCGACGCTCTGTGGTGAGCACACAGCGGGCATCGGGCGATAGGCGAAGCTCTGCAGCCCAGGGGGCGTCCCCAAAGCATGGTGGCATTACGCTGACGTGATGCCGCCAATGCAGCGCCCCGGTCTCTGACTCGACAGCGAAGGTGTCGAGCATTCCATCGAGTTCGTTGAGCAGATAAAGCCAACGGCCACTGGGGTGGAACACCAGATGGCGAGGACCGGACCGCTCGCGTACCGCCATCGTGGCCGGAGTGGTGACTTCCAAGTGACCGTTGCGTAAACGGTAGCGGTGTATTTGGTCGTTGCCCAAGCTGGTGGCGTAGACGTACTGATTGGCAGGGTCGACCACGATGGCATGGGCATGATGGCCGGTGGGAAGCAGTTGCGTCGGCGCTTGGGCGATGCCATTGGCGTCGATGGTCCCGATGCTGATGCAGTGGCTCCCGTAAGATGCACCCATCCAGTGTCGCCCCGTGAGGTCGCAGGACAAGTAGGCCAGACTCACGGACACTGGGGCTTGCCCCAACAGCACCAGAGTGCCGTCTGCGGAGACGCCCACACTGAGCACTGCTAACGGTTCACTGCGGCGGGCCACGTAGAGCCGGTGACCCGAAGGATGCAGGGCCATGGGCATCAGCATTCCGCCGAGTCTGAGCACTTGATGGGGGGTCAGACGCCCATCCGATGACAATGTGAGCGTGTGCAACTCGCCACTGTCGGCGCAGGACACCACTACCAACCGGACCATTTCCTCACAGCCCCATGGCTCGTGGCAGCCACAATGACAGACCCGGGACGTAGGTCACCAGCATGAGTACGAGGAACAACGCGGCGAAGAACGGCAGCATGGTCCTCGAAACGACCCCCAGCGGCAGCTTGGCGACGGCACTGCCCACGAACAACACCGTTCCTACAGGCGGTGTGATCAGGCCAATGCCCAGGTTGATCATCATGATCATGCCGAAATGCACCGGGTCGATGCCCAGCGAGGTGACCACCGGCAGCAGGATGGGGGTGCAGATCAGGATGAGCGGCGACATATCCATCAAGCAGCCCAATGCAATCAGCATCAGGTTGATCATCAAGAGGATGACGACCTTGTTGTCCGAAAGGCTGGTGAAGAAGGCTGTGACCTTCATCGGGATTTGCATCAGAGTCATCAGGTAGCCGAAGGCGGCTGCAAAGCCGATGAGGATCATGACGACGGTGACTGTCTTGACGGTCCGGTGTACGAGCTTAGGAAGATCACGCCATTTGTAGTCACGGTAGACGAACATCGTCACGAAGAAGGCCCACAGCACCGCGATCGATGCTGATTCGTTGGCGGTGAATACGCCACTGAGAATGCCTCCAAGGATGATGACCATGGTCATCAGGCCCCACAGGGCTTCGACACAAATCTTCAATGCCTGACGCAATGGGATGACTTCACCCTTAGGGAAGTTGTTTTTCTTCGCGATGACCAGGCACATAGCCGCCAGCGTGAGCCCCAACAGCAAGCCCGGCAGTACGCCGGCCATGAAAAGGGCGGCGATGGAGACTGTGCCGCCAGCCGCCAGCGAATACAGGACGGCGTTATGACTGGGTGGAATCAGGATGGCTTGCACGGACCCACTGACTGTCACAGCAGTGGCAAAGGTTCTTGGGTAGCCCTTTTTCTCCATCTCGGGGATGAGCACAGAGCCCACCGAGGCGGTGTCAGCGACCGAAGAGCCCGAGATCGCGCCGAAGAAGGTCGACGCCAGGATGTTCACCAGGGAGAGCCCTCCGCGAATGAAGCCTACCAACACATTGGCGAAAGCCACCAAGCGTCGCGCGATGCCGCCCTCGGCCATGATCGCACCGGCCAGCACGAAAAATGGAATGGCTAGCAAAGAGAACTTGTTGACGCCGGAAGCGAGCTGGATCATCACGGCGTCCAGCGGCAAATCGATCCACAAAGCGCCGATGATGGAGGCCAAACCCAGCGAATAGGCCACCGGTACGCCCACCAGCACCAGGCCAAAGAAGCTGCCTAACAAAATGAGCGCGTCCATCAAAGCCCCCCCTGTTCGTCATAGCGCACGACAGATCGGTGGGCTTGTGATCCGAACATGCGCTTTTCGATCACGAACAGCAATGTGAGCAGAGAGCCGATAGGCAGCGACGCGTAGGTCACACCCACGGGCAGCCAAGGCAATTCGCTGATGGATTGGCCCATGGTCGTCAGACACAACCGGGTGCCGTAGTACAGGACGAAGAGACACACGGCGACCATGAGTGCATCGACCCCCATCTCAATCAGCCGCTGAGTCCGCTGCGGCAAGCGCTGTACCAGCACATTGACGGCGATGTGGCCTGCGGCACGGTAGGCTGCAGCACCGCCCACGAACGTAAAGACCATCATCAGCAAAATGGCGATAGGTTCAGGCCACTGAGATCCTGTGCCGAGCACGTAGCGGGTGAACACCCCCCACGGGATGATGAGGGACATGAGGAAGATCGCGGTACCGGCGGCCCATATAGCCGCCAGGTAGACAGCGTCCATCAAGCGGATGTAGCGGGATTCCATTGCACCGGGATTTACTGAACGGCTTCGATGCGTTTCATCAGGTCGGCGAACTGAGCGCCATACTTCGCACGCACCGGTGCGGTGGCTTCATAGAAGGGTTTGGTGTCGATTTGGATGAACTCAACGCCGGCGGCCTTGAGTTTGTCCGTGTACTCGGCCACGCTCTTGTCCCACAGCACGCGCTGTTCCATTTGTGCTTCACGGGCGAGCTTCTTCACCAGCGCCTGGTCGTCTTTCGACAGCTTGTCCCAGGTGACCTTGGACATCACGAGTACTTCCGGGATCATCAGATGGTGAGTCTGGGTGTAATACTTTGCGCCGGTGTTGTAGTGATTGCTGGTGAAGTAGCTGGGCGGATTGTTCTCAGCGCCATCGACCACGTTGGTTTGCAATGCGCTAAAGACTTCTCCATAGCCCATTGAGATGCCGTTGCCTCCCATCGCATTCATGGTGTCCACGAACAAGGGGTTGCCCATCATGCGGATCTTCAGGCCCTTCAGGTCTGCGGGCGTGCGTACCGGCTTTTTCGTGTACAAACTGCGCGATCCGCTGTCCATCCAGGCCAGTGCCACGAGTCGAGCGGGCGAAGCGCTGATCTTGTCGAGCATTTCGGTGCCGATCGGCCCGTCAAGCACGGCACGCATATGTGCCTGACTACGGAAGACGAAGGGCATGTTGAAGACATTGACTTCGGGCACCACTGGTCCAATGGGCCCGAGTGAGGTACGCAGCAGTTGGATGGCGCCGACCTGCGTTTGCTCGATCATCTCTTTCTCGCCGCCGAGCACACCGCCGGGGAACATTTGGACTTTGATGCGGCCGTTCGTGGCAGCCGCGAGTTTTTTGCCCATGCTCTCGACGGCCTCGACGGTGGGGTAGCCTGCGGGATGCACGTCGGCTGCTTTCAGGGTGAGCGTTTGTGCCTGGGTCGTGCTGCAGATCGTTAGCAAGGCCGTGGCAGCGATCAGCAGTTGGCGGCGGGTGTGGAACATGCTATTCGTCTCCTCGTTGCTTACTCGAAAGGTCCGGTGCGCACGAAGGCGCCCCCTTGGTAAATCGTGGCGGGGTCGTTGGGGTCGAGGTGTGGTTGCCGAGCCTCGACGGCGACGCGAAATACGTCCGAGCTGTCTTGCGGTCGGTAGCCGATGTGACGGGCTTTGGTGTTGTCCCACCAGGCGGTGCTGTTGTCGGACATGCCGTAGATCACGCTGTAGCCCACAACGGGTGCCGTCAAGCTGGCCACCACCAGGCGCTCCAGGTCGTCGTAGCTCAACCAGGTCGCGAGCATGCGGCGGTCTTTCGGTTCGGGGAAAGACGAACCGATGCGCAGTGCCACGGTCTCGATGCCGTAGCGGTCGAAGTAAAACCGCGCCAAGTTCTCGCCGAAGGCTTTGCTCACGCCGTACAAGCCATCGGGTCGGGGTGCAGCTTCGGTGTCGAGCACCTCGTCTTGTCTGTAAAAACCCGTGACGTGGTTGGAGCTGGCGTAGACGATGCGTCGAACTCCATGGGTGCGCGCGGCTTCGTAGAGGTGATAGACCCCGACGATATTGGCCTGCAGGATGGGCTCCCAGGCTTGCTCGGTCGAGATGCCGCCCAGGTGAACCACGGCGTTCACGCCTTGCAACAAGGCGAGCACGCCGGATTTGTCTTGCAGGTCAACGCGGTGCAGTTCCTCGCCCGGGCCGGCGTCGCCCAAATCGGCAATGTCGCTGACGCGTAAGGTGTCACAGTAGGCCTTCAAGCGAGGGCGCAGTACTCGACCCAGACCGCCGGCAGCACCAGTGAGCAGCAGGCGTTCGAATCGCAGGGGCGTAGGATGCTGGGCGGGCATGATGCGGCTTGCGTATCCAGGAGCGGGTTGCTAGAGTCAATCCAGCGGCGTCATACGTCGTCAGTCGTCATACAACAATCGTCGTTCAGCCTCGGGGTGCTGTCAAGGCGGCAAGCCTCGGGGTTTACTCGGAGTCTCATGTCCACCCTCGCCCTTCCTGCTCGTCGCAAGTCCCGCACCCTGGCGCTCGATCTCGTCGATGCATTGAGCGCGCGTATTCGCGCCGGTCAGTGGGGGGTGGGCGATAAGCTGCCCACCGAGGCGGCCATCATGGAAGAGTTTGGTGTGAGCCGCACCGTGGTGCGCGAGGCGCTGTCCAAGCTGCAAGCGGGTGGCTGGGTGCAAACTCGTCATGGGATCGGCACGTTTGTGGTCGGTGCCGGTGAGGCGGGGGCGTTTCGCATCGCGTCCGAGCAGGTGGCCACGCTGCGCGACGTGATTGCCGTGTTGGAGCTGCGCATCGGCGTGGAAGCCGAGGCCGCCGCGCTGGCGGCCGTGCGTCGCGAGCAAGCCCATTTGCAGGCGATGCATGAGGCGCAGGCGGCGTTTGCGCGGGCCATCGAGGATGGCACCGATGCGGTGGCGGCCGACCGGGCTTTGCACATGGAGATCGCCCGCGCCAGTCAGAACCCGCATTTCCTGGACTTGATGCAGCACTTGGGTGACATGTTGATCCCGCGCTCGCGGGTGAATTCGGCCCGTCTGGCCGGTCAGGGGCGGCGCGAGTATTTGCTGCGTGTGCTGGCCGAGCACGACAGTGTGATCGTGGCCATTGCCAACCGCGACCCGGAGGCGGCCCGCGCGGCCATGCGCACCCATTTGTCCAACAGCCGCGAGCGGCTGCGTCGCGCACAGGAAGCGGCCGAAAGCGCGGGGGCTTGAGGCCGGCGGGGCTGCGGTCTACGTAGAACTGCGTCTACGTAGAACTGCGGATCACAAACCGTGCGGCGGAGCATTGAATCCTGGGTCTTGATGTTGTACGATGACTGACAACAATGCAGCTTCGGTTCCTGCGAATCGGGGCGTTTTCCTTCCAGCCTGTGAGCCTGCCCATGAGTCCTCAAGACCTGCAACGCACGATTTCTTCCGGCCTGTTGTCCTTTCCACTGACGGACTTCGATGCTGATCTGCGCTTTGCCCCCAAGCCCTACGCCGAACGCCTGGAGTGGCTCATGCCGTATGGGGCCAGCGCGTTGTTTGCTGCCGGTGGCACGGGCGAGTTTTTCTCGCTGGAGCCGCGGGAGTACGCCGATGTGATTCGTGTGGCGGTGCAGACCTGCAAGGGGCGCATGCCCATCATTGCCGGTGCCGGCGGGGGCACGATGCTGGCGATCCAGTACGCCCAGGAGGCCGAGCGTCAGGGGGCGCAAGGGGTGCTGCTGCTGCCGCACTACCTGACCGAAGCCACACAAGAGGGGCTGGTGGCTCATGTCGAGGCGGTATGCAAGAGCGTGCGCTTGGGGGTCATCGTCTACAACCGCGGGGCGTGCAGGCTCACGCCGCAGTCCTTGTCCATCCTGGCCGAGCGCTGCCCCAACTTGATTGGATTCAAGGATGGCATCGGTGATATCGAGGCTTTCGTGTCCATCCGTCAGCGCCTGGGCGATCGCTTCGCTTATCTGGGGGGCTTGCCCACGGCCGAGGTGTTTGCCGGTGCCTACAAAGCCATGGGGTGCCCGGTGTACTCGTCGGCGGTGTTCAACTTCATCCCCCGCACGGCCATGGCGTTCTACAACGCTCATGCCACCGGGGACACGGCCACGACCGACCGCCTCATCCGCGACTTCTTCCTGCCCTACATCGAGTTGCGCAATCGGGGCCACGGCTATGCGGTGAGCATCGTGAAGGCGGGCGCATCGATTGTGGGTCGCAGCGCCGGGCCCGTGCGGCCGCCGCTGTCGGAGTTGAAGCCCGCAGAGGTCGAACAACTGCGCGCGCTGATCCAAACGCTGGGGCCTCAATGAGTCGCAGGTGAATTCTCACGATCGATGCTCGAGGACTCGAGGAGACTGTCATGTTGAGACTGAACGCCAAAAAATGGCTGCTTGCGTTGGCTGTGGGTTGGGGGCTGATGAGCAGCGCCTGGGCCTGGCCGGACAAGCCGGTGACCCTGGTCGTGCCGTTCCCGCCGGGGGGCTCCACCGACACCTTGGCCCGGGCGATTGCGCCCAAGCTGCAACAGCAGCTGGGCCAGAGCTTCATCGTTGAGAACAAGCCGGGGGCGACGGGCACCATCGGCGCCAGCCTGGTGGTGCGCGCACCGGCCGACGGCCACACGATCCTCGTGGCTTCTTTGGGGCCCTTCGTGATCGCGCCGCATTTGCTCAAGAGCGTGCCCTACGATGCCATCAAGGATCTCGACGGGCTGACGGTAGCCGTGCAGGCGCCCAATGTGCTGGTGGTGCCGGCGGCCTCGCCGTTCAAGTCGCTGTCGGATTTGCTGGCCCATGCCAAGGCCCACCCTGGGAAGCTGACCTTCGCCTCATCGGGCAACGGCTCGTCCGACCACCTCACGGCCGAACTGTTTTGGCAGCAGTCGGGAACCACCGGCATTCACGTGCCCTACAAAGGCGGCGCACCTGCGATTTCCGACTTGTTGGGCGGTCAGGTGGACGCCTCGTTCCAGAACATCAACGCCATCATCCAACATGTGCGCACGGGCAAGCTGCGCGCCTTGGCCATCACCTCGACCCAGCGCTCCAAGCTCCTGCCCGAAGTGCCCACCCTGGACGAAGCGGGCATCAAAGGGGCTGATGTGTATTCCTGGCAAGGCATCGCGGCGCCGCGCGGATTGCCGGCGGACGTCAAAGCCAAGCTGCATGCCGCCTTGGTGGCAGCGCTCAACGATCCGCAAATCCGTGAACAGTTCGTTTCGGTGGGCTTTGAGCTGGTGGCCAACACGCCGGAACAGTTTGCCGCGTTCCAGCGCGCCGAGTACGAGCGCTGGCGCCAGCTGATCAAGGCGCGCAACATCACGGCCGACTGAGTTGGGACAGCGCCGTTCGTTTGGAGATTTCATGTCCTTGCACGACACCCCCCGCATCACGGCGTTGCGCGCGATTCCCGTCGCCGGCCGCGACAGCATGCTGCTCAACCTCAGCGGCGCGCATGGGCCGTTTTTCACGCGCAACCTGGTGATCCTCACAGACAGTGCCGGACGCACCGGCGTCGGTGAGGTGCCCGGCGGAGACAACATCCGTCAAACCCTCGAAGACGCCGCGCCCTTGGTCCTGGGGCAAACCTTGGGCGCGCACCGGCAGATCCTGCAACGGGTGCAACACGCCTTCGCCGAGCGCGATCGGGGCGGACGCGGCTTGCAGACCTTCGATTTGCGCACCACCATTCATGCGGTGGCGGCGCTGGAGTCGGCCTTGCTGGACTTGCTCGGCCAGCATTTGGGGGTGCCGGTGGCGGCTTTGCTGGGCGAAGGCCAGCAGCGCGACAAGGTGGAGATGCTGGGCTATCTCTTTTTCGTGGGGGATCGCACGCGCACCGATCTGCCGTACACCGACCCGGCCAGCGAAACCGGCGAAGACGAATGGTTCCGCGTGCGTCATGCCCCGGCACTGACGCCCGAGGCCATCGTGCGTCAGGCCGAGGCCGCGCACGCACGCTACGGCTTCAACGACTTCAAGCTCAAAGGCGGTGTGTTGCGCGGCGAAGAGGAAGTCGAGGCGGTGCGCGCGTTGCACGAACGCTTTCCGAACGCCCGCGTGACGCTGGACCCCAATGGCGGCTGGCGGCTCAAAGACGCCATCCGCCTGATGCGCGATTTGCGCGGCGTGCTCGCCTATGCCGAAGATCCCTGCGGGGCTGAAGACGGCTTTTCGGGACGCGAGGTGATGGCGGAGTTCCGCCGCGCCACCGGCCTGCCCACGGCCACCAACATGATTGCCACCGATTGGCGTCAGATGGTGCATGCGCTGGCCTTGCAATCCGTGGACATTCCGCTGGCCGATCCGCATTTCTGGACGCTGTCGGGCTCGGTGCGGGTGGCGCAGACCTGCCGTGACTGGGGACTGACCTGGGGCTCGCACTCCAACAACCACTTCGATGTGTCGTTGGCCATGTTCACGCACGTGGCCGCTGCCGCGCCGGGCCGGGTCACGGCCATCGACACCCATTGGATCTGGCAAGACGGCCAGCGTCTGACGAAAGAGCCGCTGTCCATCCGCAACGGATTCGTCCAAGTGCCGGACAGGCCGGGACTGGGCATCGAGCTGGACATGGCCGAGGTGGAAAAAGCACATCAGCTGTATCTGCGGCATGGCCTGGGCGCCCGAGACGACTCGATCGCGATGCAGTACTTGATCCCCAACTGGGCTTTCGACCCCAAGCGGCCTTGTCTGGTCCGCTGAACGAGACACACCATGTTCAAAAACCTGATCAATGGCCAATGGGTGGAGGGGCCTGGCGCCATTCGCAACATCAACCCCTCCGACACGCGCGATGTGATCGGCGAGTACGCTCAGGCCGATGCTGAGCAGGCGCGACAGGCCATTGCCGCGGCACATGCCGCGTTCCCGGCTTGGTCGCTGAGCACACCGCAGCAGCGCTTCGACATCCTCGATGCGGTGGGCACGGAAATCCTGGCGCGGCGCGCCGAGCTGGGCGATTTGCTGGCCCGCGAGGAGGGCAAGACCTTGCCGGAAGCCGTTGGTGAGGTGGTGCGCGCCGGCAACATCTTCAAGTACTTTGCCGGCGAGGCCTTGCGCTGCGCGGGCGAGGTGCTGCCCTCGGTGCGTCCGGGGGTGGGGGTGGAGGTGACACGCGAGCCGCTGGGTGTGGTGGGTTTGATCACGCCCTGGAACTTCCCGATCGCCATTCCGGCCTGGAAAGTGGCGCCAGCGCTGGCGTATGGCAACACGGTGGTGCTCAAGCCGGCCGAACTCGTGCCGGGCTCGGCCTGGGCGCTGGCCGACATTGTCCAACGCGCCGGGCTGCCAGCCGGCGTGTTCAACCTCGTGATGGGCCGCGGCCGCGAGGTGGGTCAAGTGCTGCTGGACGATGCGCGCGTGGCGGCGGTCAGCTTCACCGGCTCGGTGGCCACCGGGCGTCAGG
>NZ_JBKBVU010000295.1:0-2693 GCF_046289365.1 Caldimonas sp.
GACATCTGCCAGCTCGCGCGGGCTTCGGAGGCGCTGCGGATCAGGTCTTCCAGGGCCTGCGCATTGCCGGTCTTCATCACGTGCTCCAGCGCGTCGAGGGTGTGCCGGAAGCGCAGCGACTGCTTGATCACCTCTTCGCGGTTGGCCAGCAGGATGTCGCGCCACACGGCCGGGTCGCTGGCTGCGATGCGGGTGAAGTCGCGAAAGCCCGGGCCGGCCAGCGAGAGGAAGTCGGCGCCGGCCGGCTGCTTGTGCACCGCGTTGAAGTAGGCGAAGGCCAGCAGGTGGGGCAGGTGGCTCACGGCGGCAAAAGCCGCATCGTGGTTCTCCGGTGTCATGCGCAGCACCTGCGCGCCGACGGCCGACCACACGTCCGTGGCCTTCTGGACGAGTGCCGCGTCGGTCTGCTTCAGCGGCGTGAGGATGACCTGACGGCCACTGTAGAGCTGGGCGTCGGCATGCTCCACGCCCGACACTTCCTTGCCGGCGATCGGGTGGGCCGGCACGAAGGAGCTGACGCGGTCCTTGAGCACGCGGCGTGCGGCATCGACCACGTCACGCTTGGTCGAGCCCACGTCCATGAACAGCACGCCCGGCTCGACCAGGTGGCGAATGGCCTTGAAGGTGGCTTCCGAGGCGGCCACCGGCACGGCCATCAGCACGATGTCCGAACCCGAGACGGCCAGCAGGGCCGATTCGGCCGCGATATCGATCACGCCCAGCCGCCGGGCCTTCTCCGTGGTGGAGGGGGACTTGCTGTAGCCGATGACCCGCTTGACCAGGCCTGCGCGCTTGAGCGCGAGGGCAAACGAACCGCCCATGAGGCCGCAGCCGATCACACCGAGTTGGTTGAACATTGCGCGATACGCTCCCGGAGGGCTCAGTGCACGTCGATCGGGTAGGTCCCCAGCAGCTTGAAGAAGGCGCACACATCGCGCAGCTCCTTCAGCGCCTGGGCCACATGCGGCTGGTCGGGGTGGCCCTGGACGTCGATGTAGAAGTAGTACTCCCACTGGCCCGAGCGGGCCGGTCGCGATTCGAAGCGGGTCATCGACACGCCGTACTGCTTCAGCGGCACCAGCATGTCGTGCACGGCGCCGGGGCGGTTGAGCACCGATACCACCAGGCTCGTGCAGTCGTGACCCGAAGCCTTGGGCTGGGGATGGCGGTCGGGGTGGGTGACGATGGCAAAGCGCGTGCGGTTGTGCGGGTCGTCCTGGATGGCCGGAGCCACCACATGCAGGCCGTACTCGCTGGCTGCGCGCTCGCTGGCGATGCCGGCCAGGCGCGGGTCCTCGCTGGCCAGGCGGGCGCCTTCGGCGTTGCTGGCCACCGGGCGGCGTTCGACGTTGGGCAGGTGGTTGCTCAGCCACAGGTGGCACTGCGCCAGGGCCTGCGGATGGGCGCACACCGCCTCGATCCCCTCCAGCGAGTTTTCCTTGCGCAACAGGTTGTGGCGCACGAAGAGGCTGGTCTCGCCGATGATGAACAGCGGGGTGGTGAGGAAGAGGTCGAGTGAGCGGGCCACCACGCCTTCGGTGGAGTTCTCGACCGGCACCACGCCGAAATCGGCGGCACCGGCGGTGGTGGTGCGGAAAACCTCGTCAATGCTGGCGCAGGGCACTCGCTGAATCGACGAGCCGAAGAAGCCCAGGGCGGCCAGTTCGCTGAAGGTGCCCGCCGGGCCCAGGTAGGCCACACGGGTGGGCGTTTCCAGCGCACGGCAGGCCGACATGATCTCGCGCCAGATCGGCGCCACCGATTCGGACTTCAACGGACCGGGGTTGACGGCCTTCAGGCCGTCGATGACCTGGGCCTCGCGCTCGGGGCGGAAGACCACCGAGCCTTCCTTCTTCTTGAGCTCGCCCACCGCCTGGGCCAGGCCAGCACGGCGGTTGAGCAGGGCCAGCAGCTCGCGATCGACGGCGTCGATCTGGTTGCGCAGCGCCAGCAGCTCGTCGGGGGTCGGGGTCTCAGCCATGGCTCGCCGCGAATTCTCGCATGTAGTCCACCAGCGCACGCGCGCCGTCCACCGGCATGGCGTTGTACAGGCTCGCGCGCATGCCTCCCACGCTCTTGTGACCCTTGAGTTGCAGCAGGCCCCGCTCGCGGGCGCCGGCCAGGAAAGCTTCGTTCAGGCGATCGTCGGGCAGGAAGAAGGGCAGGTTCATGCGCGAGCGGCAAGCGGGGTCGACCTTGTTGACGTACCAGCCCGAGGCGTCGATGTAGTCGTAGACGAGCCGCGAGCGCTCGATCGCGCGGCGCTCCATCTCGGCCACGCCCCCCTCGCGCTTGAGCCACTGGAAGACCAGGCCGGCGATGTAGATCGCATAGGTGGGCGGCGTGTTGTACATCGAGCGATGCTCGGCCACCACCCGGTAGTCGAAGGCGCTGGGGCACACCGGCAGGGCACGGCCGAGCAGGTCCTCGCGCACGATGACCAGCGTTAGCCCGGCCGGGCCGATGTTCTTTTGCGCACCGGCGAAGGCCAGGCCCACGCGCGACCAGTCCACGGGCCGCGAGGCAATGTGCGAGGAACAATCGATCACCAGCGGGGCGTCGCAGCCCAGCGCCTTCAGGTCGGGCAGCTCGTGGTACTCCACACCGTGGATCGTCTCGTTGGTGCAGATGTGCACGTAGGCCGCGCCGCTGCGCAGCCGCCATGAGGCTGGCGCCGGCAGTGTGATGTGGCC
>NZ_JBKBVU010000296.1:0-2675 GCF_046289365.1 Caldimonas sp.
CGCCTCACCCCGCCACCCCCCCGCTCCCACTTGGGGGGGGAGGCTGTCGCGGGTGGAGGGTGGGGTGAGTGTGGGGGTGTCGGCCAGCGCCACGCTGCCGCTGTCCATCACCTGGTCGACCAGGGCTTCGATATGCGCGAGCGGCACCCCCAGAGGCGCGGGCGCCGACACGCCCGGCGCCAGCGGCGCGGGCAGCACGTCCAGGCACACCGTGAGATAGACCGCATCGCACTCGGCCAGGTCGCAGGCGAGTTCGGCCTGCGCGGCCCGCAGGCCCTCGGGCGACTGCAGGGCCTCATCCAGCCAGTGGCGCACGCCCAACGCCTGCGCCCGGTCGAACAAGGCCTGGGTGTTGGCAAAGCGGCTGATGCCCAAGACGCGGTAGTCGAAAGGCCGGCCCTGTTGAGCACACCATTGCTGGATCTGCAGGAAGGGAGTGCCCGAATTGCCCTGGCGGGCCTCGCGCAGGTCGAAGTGGGCATCGAGGTTGACGACGAGCACCCGCCGCAACGCCGGCCGGCCTTGCATCAGGCCCTGGAAGCTGCCCCAGGCCACTTCGTGGCCGCCGCCCAGCACCAGCGGCAGATGGCCTTGCGCCAGCGCCTGCGCCACGCGCGCGGCCAGCGCGGTCTGAGCCCCGTCGAGATCACCGTCTTGGCACGTCACGTCGCCGCCGTCGAACAGGGCCGGTTCGCCCAGCACGGGCAGGTTGGCCAGGGCAGCCCGCAGGGCCGCGGGCCCCTGGGCCGCCCCGGGCCGGCCGCCGTTGCGGCGCACGCCCTCGTCGCAGGCAAAACCCAACAGCACGACGCCACCGCGGCTGTCGGGGGTGAAGGCTTGCATACGCTGGTGCCAGCGGGTGGTGACGCCACTGTCTTCGGCGTCGATGCGGCCTTGCCAGGGGAAGGGGGTCATCGTGAGACCTCACCGGCCACCACCACCTGGGTGCAGGGCGTGTGGCCGAACCAGTAGCACAGTTCGTTGGGATGGTCGAGCGCCCACACGGCCAAGTCGGCGCGCTGGCCCGGGGCCGGGGTGCCGCGGTCGTGCAGGCCCAGCGCGCGCGCGGCCTGCACCGTGATGCCGCGCACGGCCTCCAGCGGGGTCAAGCGGAAGAAGCTGCAGGCCATGTGGGCCATCAGCGGCAGTGACAGCGCCGGCGAGGTGCCGGGATTGTGGTCGGTGGCCACCGCCATGGGCACGCCGGCCTCGCGCAGCGCGGCAATCGGCGGCAGCTTCGTCTCGCGCAGCATGTAGAACGCTCCGGGCAGCAGTACGGCCACGGTACCGGCGCGGCGCATCGCGGCGATGCCCTGCGCACTGAGGTGTTCGAGGTGGTCGCATGAGAGCGCGCCGAAGGCGGCGGCCAGGGCCGCGCCGCCCTGGTCGGACAACTGCTCGGCATGCAGCTTCACCGGCAAGCCCAGGCGGCGGGCGGCTTCGAAGACACGGCGCGTCTGCGCAGGCGAGAACGCCAGGTGTTCGCAAAAGGCGTCCACCGCATCGACCAGGCCTTCGGCATGCAGCGCGGGCAGCCACGCGCACACGGCATCGATGTAGTCGTCGCTGCGGCCGTCGTATTCGGGCGGCAGCGCGTGGGCCCCGAGGAAGGTGGTGCGCACCGACAGGCCCAGCGTCTCGCCCAGGCGGCGCGCCACGCGCAGGCAGCGTGCCTCGGCCTCCTGCGACAGCCCATAGCCCGACTTCACCTCCAGCGTGGTCACGCCCTGGCTGCGCAAGGCCCGTGCACGCTGCGTGGCACTGCGCAGCAGCTCGGCCTCGCTGGCGGTGCGTGTGGCGGCCACGGTCGAGCGGATGCCGCCACCGGCTCGCGCGATCTGTTCGTAGCTGGCGCCGTTCAGGCGCAGCTCGGCTTCGTCGGAGCGCCGCCCGGCGTAGACCAGATGGGTGTGGCAGTCGACCAGGCCGGGGGTGACCAGCGCGCCGTCCAGGTCGTGCTCGGCGGCCACGTCCAGGCCGGCGCTCAGTTGGCGGGCGGGGCCCACCCAGGTGATGCAGGGGCCTTGCGTGAGCAGGGCGCCGTCGTCGACCAGGCCCCAGCCCTCGCCGGCCAGCGTGGCCAGGCGGGCGTGGCGCCAGAGGATGAGCGGGGGGGAGGGCATCTTCAGTCCGTCCAGAGCCGCGCGAGCAGGTCTTCATTGCCGGCCGCGGCTGCGCCCTGCAGCACCAGGGCCTTGGCCGCCTCGATGTCGGGCGCGAAGAGCCGGTCCTGGCTGTAGAAGGGCACGTGCGCGCGCAAGAGGGCGTGGACACGCTGCAGGCGCGGCGAGGTCAGCAGCGGGCGGTGGAAGTCCACGCCCTGGGCGGCGGCCAGCCACTCGATGGCCAGGATGGTGGCGGTGTGGTCGGCCATCGCGTCCAGCCGGCGTGCGGCATGGGTGGCCATGCTCACATGGTCTTCCTGGTTGGCGCTGGTGGGCAGGCTGTCCACGCTGGCTGGGTGCGCCAACAGTTTGTTTTCGGACGCCAAAGCCGCGGCGGTGACGTGAGCGATCATGAAGCCGCTGTTCAGCCCGGGGTTGTCCACCAGGAAGGGCGGCAGCCCCGAGAGGGTGCTGTCGATCAGCAAGGCGATGCGCCGCTCGGACAGCGCGCCGATCTCGGCCAGCGCCAGCGCCAGGGTGTCGGCAGCGAAGGCCACGGGCTCGGCGTGG
>NZ_JBKBVU010000297.1:0-2669 GCF_046289365.1 Caldimonas sp.
GCTGTATCTTGTTAAAGAACCCACCACACAAACAAAACCATCGCTTCGTTTGCGTCGCTAATCAGTGATCAGCGAAGACCGAGATTATTGCAAGATTTCGATTTCCTTGTCAAGCACTCGGCATTTCTTTTCGCTAACGGCTTTGCTTTGCTCGAGGCCGCCAAACACAGGCTTGGCATTTAGCCCCGACACCACTGCAATCAGCGAAGCCTTGTAGTGTAAAGGCAATCCATCGGAAAGGTCAAGCCCCGCTCCCCATCGATCCCCCGGTTTGCATCCGGGGGCTCGTCCATGGCGTGCACAGCCTGCACGTTCCCGCACAGAATGTGGGCAGGACATTGCATCACTTGTTCATGAGCGCACTGGCGATCGCGTGGCTGGACCCCGGTCAGACCGACTTCCCTGCGGTCGAGGAGGCCTTGGGGCCAGGTTCGGAAGCCCCGGGGCTGCTGGCCGCGGGTGGCGATCTGTCGCCGCAACGGCTGCGCGCGGCCTATGCGCAGGGCATCTTTCCCTGGTACGGAGCGGGCCAGCCGGTGTTGTGGTGGAGCCCGGATCCCCGGATGGTGCTCGAGACCTCACGCCTGAAGGTGTCACGGTCGCTGCGCAAGACCTTGCGGCGCTTCCGCAAGGACACGCGCTGCGAGATCCGCATCGACTCGGCGTTCGGGCGCGTGATCCGGGCTTGTGCAGCGACCCCGCGGGCCGGACAGTCGGGCACCTGGATCGTTCCCGAGATGGTAGAGGCTTACGAGCGTTGGCACCGCCTGGGTGAGGTGCATTCTTTCGAGACCTGGATCGACGGAGAGCTGGCCGGGGGTCTGTATGGCATCGGCATGGGACGGATGTTCTTCGGCGAGTCGATGTTCGCCTGGCAGACCGATGCCTCCAAGATCGCACTGTGCGCCCTGGTGGCGTTCTGTCTGCGGCATGGCATCGAGATGATCGATTGTCAGCAGCGCACCGAACATCTGGCCTCGCTGGGAGCTTACGAGGTGCCGCGCGCGCATTTCCTCGCTCATGTGCGGCGGGTCGTCCCGTTGCCGCCCCCCGCCCGTTGGATCTTCGAGCCGGCCTTGTGGGATCGGCTCGATGCACCGCCGGCCGGCGCGAGCCGTGATAGCGTGACGTCCTCGATGCAGCCCGCATGACGCACCCGAAAGAACTTCCGCTCGCGTCGCTCCAGTTCTATGCGACCGCGCCCTACCCTTGCAGCTATCTGCCGGGGAAGTTGGCGCGCTCGCAGGTGGCCACGCCCAGCCATTTGATCCATACGGACACATACTCCGATCTGGTGGCGCGAGGATTCCGTCGCAGCGGCATGTTCACCTACCGTCCCTACTGCGACGGCTGCCGCGCGTGCGTGCCACTGCGCATCCCGGTGCAGCGCTTCCAGCCCAACCGCAGCCAACGCCGCGCCTTGCGCCAGCACGCCGCGCTGCAGGCGCGCGTGTTACGGCTGGGTTTCGTGCCCGAGCATTACCAGCTTTACTTGCGGTATCAGTCAGGCCGCCACAGCGGGGGGGGGATGGACCACGACAGCGTGGACCAGTACACGCAGTTCCTGCTGCAAAGCAGGGTGAACTCACGGCTGGTGGAGTTCCGGGAACCCGGGACAAACCTGCTGAAGATGGTGTCCATCCTCGATGTGCTCAATGACGGGCTGTCGGCGGTGTATACCTTTTATGAGCCGGAGCCCGGCTGCAGCTACGGGACCTACAACGTGCTGTGGCAGATCGAACAGACACGCCAGCTCGGCCTGCCTTACGTCTATCTGGGCTACTGGATCGAGGACAGCCGCAAGATGGCCTACAAGGCGCAGTTTCGCCCGCACGAGCTGCTGATCGATGGCCAATGGCGGCTCTCGGGGGGCGGCACGTCTGACCTCTGAACGAGCGAGGGGCCCCGCAGGGCCCCTCGGTTCAATCCGGCGCCTGCCGTGGCGCTCAGGCGGCGGCCAATGCGAACTCGACGTGGGCGCCTGTCTTCACGCGCACCTCGTCTTCGGTGACGCCCGGGGCGAGTTCGACACAGCAAAACCCCTGGGGAGTGATGTCCAGGACGCACAGGTCGGTGATGACACGGTGAACCACCCCGACACCGGTCAGCGGCAGAGTGCACTGCTGCAGCAGCTTGTGCTCGCCGTTCTTGGCGCAATGCTCCATCAGCACGACCACGCGGCCCACACCGGCCACCAGGTCCATGGCCCCGCCCATGCCCTTGACCATCTTGCCCGGGATCATCCAGTTGGCCAGGTCGCCCTTTTCGCTGACCTGCATGGCGCCGAGGATGGCCAGGTTGATCTTGCCGCCGCGGATCATCGCGAAGGAGTCGGCCGAGGAGAAGAAGGATGAGCCCGGCAGGGTGGTGACGGTCTGCTTGCCGGCATTGATGAGATCCGGATCCACCTCCTCTTCGGTGGGGAAGGGGCCGATGCCGAGCAGACCGTTCTCGCTTTGCAGCCAGACCTCCATGCCGGCCGGCACGTGGTTGGCCACGAGGGTGGGCAGCCCGATGCCCAGGTTGACGTAGTAGCCGTCGCGCAGCTCGCGGGCGGCACGGGCCGCCATCTCGTCACGGTTCCAAGCCATTTGCGTTCTCCTTCAGGCGGCGGCGCGCACGGTGCGCTGCTCGATGCGTTTCTCGGGGGTAGCGTTGAGCACGATGCG
>NZ_JBKBVU010000071.1:0-15025 GCF_046289365.1 Caldimonas sp.
AGCCGGGGCCGGAGCCGGAGCCGGAGCCGGGGCCGGGGCCGCCTCGGCGGCGACCTCGCATTGCTTGGCCACCCCGAAGATCGGGTCCCCAAACACGGCGTTCGAGCAGTTCACACCGTTGGTGAAAGTGCCATAAGCGTAACTGCCCGAGGCACCATAACGAACCTGGGCCGTGCCGGAGAATGAGCAGTACTGATTCTCGGCAGCGCACACGGTCCAACTGCCGGGGGCCGGTGCCGGTGCGGGAGCGGGACTGGGGGCGGGCTTGGTGCCCTGCAACCAGCGGTTGCCGTTCCACCACCAGCTGCGTCCCTGTGCATCGATATGCACGTCTTGCCCATCGACGGGCGCCGATTGAAGGACATCATCGGTGCCGCTGCTGCCGGATCCGCCACCGCAAGCAGCCAGCACCGCACAGGCCGCCATGGTCTGTGCCAAGACGGCCCACCGCGATTGATTGCTTGATTGTTTCATTGCACTACTTCAGTGAATCGAGAACATCCCCCCGGGTCGCGCGTATCGGCGAAACCACTGGGCCCTGAGGCAGTGCTGGAGGCACGGCGAACCGTGACGTCGTTGCGACGTGAAGAGCTGGTTCGGCGGTCAGCACTGCGACCCGGTGTTGTCAGACGGCGTCTGAGCGCTTTCCACCAGAGGCAAGGATTGCTGCCGCGGATCGTAGCGAGGCGTCCCCCGGCCAGCCGTAAGGGACCTGTAACGGCGTAACAAGTCGTGAGCAGAAACCGGCAAAGTCAAGTGTGAACTACCCCTCATTCGAGGGGTCTCTCCCCCTGGGATGGAGGCTTTCCTGCGGCGAGGGCGAAGAGAGGCAGTCGCTTACGACTGGTTACATTTTTGCCGCAGGTGCCGCACTCCCAGGCTGGCGGGACGGGGCTTCGCTTCGCTCCGAAGGAGCAGCCCACCAGTGCCTGGCATCGGTGGCTGGATCATGGTGGAAAGGATTGCGCTCGTCCGAGCGCGACAAACGATGGCGCCAGGTCAGCAGATGCCTGGCCCAGCGGACATAGGCTGCCAGCAGATGGGTTTCTCGGCGCCAGTAGGCGTCGCGCACATAGGCCCAGTACAGGCCGATGAATTCATCCTGGAGGTATTGCTTGCATTGCTGCAGGCTCATCGGTCGATAAGACCGGTAGTAGCCCGATACGAAATCCCACGCGAAGCTTTGCAGCGCAAAGGCCAGCGCAGGGTCGGTTCCCGGCGGCGCCCAGGCTCCGACCGGCGAACGCTCATAGATGGCGGCGTAGCTCACCAAGGCCAGGTAATAGCTGCCCAGAGGGGTTAGGTGGACATCGTCCTTGATCAGGCGGTTCACCACATCGCGTGCCTTGGGCCCGCCCAGGCCAGGCAAACCCGAAGGCTGAAGGGCGCGCGCCACGAGTTCAGCCAGTGCACGGCCTGCCGGCAGGGAGACGATCCGGTCGCTGCGCCCTTCGGCTTGCAGGGACACGTTGATGCGGGTGGCGATGCACTGCCACACCGGGGAGGCTGCACGCTCATAGGCGATCCAGCGCTCGGGCCGGTCCTTGTCGTCCAGGCTGATCCAGGCCTCATAGAAGTAGGTCTGACCGCGTGGATTGCCCTCAATGAAACGCTCATGATAGTGGCGCAGATGGCGGACGGTGTCGTTCCAGATCAGCGTGCCCAGCAGACCGTGCTGTTCGGTGATCAGCAAGGCATCGTAGGGACGGTCGGGGTGCACGGATGGACGACGCAGCTCAGCCACCACGTCCAGACCTTCGCCGTCGCGGTTGTAGCCTTCGCGATAGCCGGCCCAAACCGAGGGATCGTCCGCCTCGCCTCGCGTGCGTCGACGGATCGAGGAGCCGACGATGTACTGGCGTTCCCACAAGGCAGGAGTCCCCAGGCTGTCCGCGATGGCGGCGAGCTGGTCTGGCAAGGGGCGGTCGGTCAGGCTGTGTCCTGAGATGAAGATCCGGGCCGACGAACGGGGGGTCTGGGGCCAGTGTCCATCGGCCGCTTTGGCGTCTACACGGTTCATCGGGTCGACCGGTGATGCAGCATTGGCTTTGGTCAGGGGTGCATGAATGCATGCCATTAGCACTGCCATGATCCAGACATGCACGATCCAGACAGGCCCGCGGACATCGCGATCCATGGCCGGGGCGGCGGCGCTCACCTCAGGGCCAGCCGGGCCAGGCACGTCGTCACCGTTGCCCGGTAGGGGGACGACAGGCTCGTATCGCTGGTGCGCCGCTCATGCTGCCATTGGCAGCCGATGTCGAACGAGCGGCTGATGGCGTAATGGATGCCCAGGTTGACTGCACGCGTGGTGTCGCGGCCCGACTCGCCAGAGGTATTCGAGAGCTTGCCCGTGCTGTGGCGATACCCGGTCTGGACCTCGATCTTCGCTGTCGGGGCGTAACGCAAGCCGAGTTGCGCCGTGTTGGTCACACGGCTGCTGTCCAGCGTGTAATCGGGGGCCCCCCCCGTGAAATCGGCAAAGCGTGTCTCAGCACCCGTGTCCCTGTCGAACTGAGCGCGCATGCGGATCTTGCCGGTGAGCGCATAGTCCCACCCCAAGGACCCGGTGATGCCGGAGAAGTCGGCAAGTTCCGGTGCCGAATGGTCCTCCCGGCTGTGGCTGATGCGGCCGTTGAACGTGCTGCGTCCCGTGGGCGTCCACTCCGCGGTGAGGTCCACGTCACGGCGCGTGCTGTCGTCAGCCCGGAAGACGCCGGGCGAGACCTCGGTGAAGCGTGGCCGTCGGCCGTCCGTGTGGCGCACACCGACGCCCAGCCGCAGGGCTCGCTCCACACCGTGCTCGATCCCCAGGGCCACCACGTCCTGGCGGTACTCGCGATCCCGGAACGCCTGGGCCGAGTAATCCACCCTGCGGTGCTCCAATCCTGCACGCAAGGCGGTACGAGCGGTGATGCCGTAGCGGGCCGTGAACTCGGCCAACTGGGCGCTTTCGAGGTTGCGGGTGGTGATGCGCGGGGCGCCGGCGGTTCCGTAGTCCGCCAGACTGCGGTTGTAAGCATAACGCAGGGTGCCGGACAGCCGCTCCACCGTGGACCAGTCGATGCCGGCGTGGGCGGAGCTGGCGACATGGTCGAGGGAGTCGAAGTCGCGGAACCGATGGGCCGCAACGGCAGCGCTGGCATGCAAGCGCTGGCGGCCCATGGGCTGGCTCAACTCCGCCGCCAAGCCCGTCACGGACCGCAGATCGCTCTCGCTCGGGGTGCCGCTGGGACTGCGAAACAGGTTGGTGTCATGTGTGAAGGCCTGACTCACGCTCAGGGTGAATGGGCGGGTGGCGGTCGTTGGGGGGCCTTCGGTGGGCTGACCCTGGGCCACCGGGCTGAGCATCCACAGGATCGATGCGAGAGGCAGGCTGCGGAGGGCCGACGTTGTTGCGACAGGACTTGGGCTCACCGGGGCTCCTTCAGGCTGTGTGATGGATCGTGGGGTGCCGTTGCGAAATCCGCATCAGCATCAATACGCATGCCTATCGAACAGCATCAGGCGGATCGTACGCGCAATGATCTGGAGGTCCAAGCCCAGCGACCAGTTGCGCAGGTACTCCAGATCGTATTCGACGCGGGCCTGCATCTTCTCGATCACCTCGGTTTCGCCGCGATAGCCATGGACCTGTGCCCAGCCGGTGATGCCTGGGCGCACCTTGTGGCGCACCATGTAGGCCTTGATCAGGCGACGGTACTGTTCGTTGTGCGCGACGGCATGGGGGCGTGGGCCGACGATGCTCATGCGGCCTTGCAGCACGTTGATGAACTGGGGCAGTTCGTCGAGCGAGGTCCTGCGCAAGAAGGCGCCGAAGGGCGTGATGCGCGGGTCGTTCTTGGTGGCCTGCTTCACCACCGGCCCGTCGTCCAGGGTGCGCATCGAGCGGAACTTGTAGACGATGATCTCCTCGCCGTCTAGACCGTTGCGGCGCTGCTTGAAGATCACCGGGCCGGGCGAGCTCAGCTTCACACCGAGGGCGATCGCCAGCATCAGCGGGGAAATCACCACCAGGATGAGGCTGGCCATCACGATGTCGCTCAGGCGCTTGACGAGCTCGTTCGTGCCGGTGAAAGGGGTCTCGCAGATGCCCACCACCGGCACGCCTCCCATGTCGTGCAACCGGCCCTGGATGATGCTGATGCCAAAGACGTCGGGCACGTAGTACAGGCTGGCCGTCGTGCCCTGGAGCTGCTCGAGGAGCCGGACGATGCGCGGCTGCGACCCCAGGGGCAGTGTGATGTAGACATCGCGCACGCCGTGGGCCGACACATAGGCGCCCACATCGCGCAGCATGCCCAAGCGGTGCGGCGCGGCGCCTTCGTGCAGCCGGTCGTCGGTGCGGTCGTCGAAGTAGCCGAGGAAGTCGATGCCGCGGTTGCGCCGTTCGGCCAGCGCGCGCGACACCTTCTCGCCCAGCGGGCCCGCGCCCACCACGACGGCGCTGCGCCGCGAGCGGGGCAGGTTCGCGTGGTGGTTCACGATGTGGGCCCCGGCCCACACCGCCAGCCATTGCAGCACCGGGGTGGCCAGAGCCCACAGCAGCAGGGCGCGCGTGTCGAACAGGCCAAAGCTGCTGGTGGCGTAGCCGAGCAGGCCGAAGATGACCATCAGCGTGAACCAGCTCAGCGCGATGTCGGTGGCGGCGGCCAGCAGGTTGTCTCGGAAGCGGTCGCGCCCGGGAAAGGCCAGCGCGAACACCAGCAGGCTCAGGACGAGTTCAGGGCGCCCCACGGGTTGATCGAACCAGGCATAGGCCAGCAGGAGCGACGCCACCATGAGGCCGGGCTCCAGCAGCGCGGCCACCATCGAGGTGATGGACTGCGGGGCGCCGAAGAAGGTGCGTTTGTGGCTGTTGCGGTCGTCGAACATGCAGGGTTTCAGGGCATGGGGCGGCAGCGCAGGGATCCGGCCTGGTGTCCGACGCGACGGTGCCGGCGAGCCCAGCGGCTCGCGGACACACGGGGGCGGATCTCGTTGGATTGTGGGCCGGAAGCCGTTGCCGGCGACCCACGTGATCTGGGGGGGGACGTCTTGGACGGGGCCCGTGAATGAGGGGAGGGGAGCGACCTTTCCTGGGTGCTGTCCAAGGCAGTGCGGCCACCCTGGGGTGGCCGCACTGGGGGAGAGCAGATCGTTGCGGGTCTCAGCCGCGCGTGCGGCGACTGGCCATGAAGCCCACGGCGGCCACCCCGGCGGCGATGAGCGCATACCACTGGGTGCCCGATCGCGGCAGACGTTCGGGCGGACGTGACGATCCCGAGGCCGTGTGGACGGGCTCGGTCAGCGCTGCACGCATGGGCACCGCCTGGAGGCCCGACCACACGCCACCCCCGTCGTTCGTTGATCGAACCTGGGGGGCCGAAAGCGGGTTGGACACTACAGCGTCGCGGGCGGGCGCCATCGCCCTCGGCGCTGCCTGCGGCGGCGAGGCGGTCGCCGTCAGGGCCGTGTCGGCGGGCGCGTCGCCGGCCGGGCGGTCCACGAGGCCGCGGTCGACGGCGGCAGCCCCGATCGGCAGCCCAAGCGCGACCACGACCATCAGCGTTTTCATGGAACCTTCCCCTTGAAGTGTGTCGGGAAGTGTCCGGCAGGGCGTGCATTTGTCACATCCCGTGCCTGGGGGGTGACTGCGCGCCAGGCTGTCACAAGGCCGCCACGGACGGCCGAAACAGCGGGTTCATTCAGCCGGCGAAGCCGCGGGGATGCGTGCTCTGCCAGCGCCAGGCGTCGGCACACATGGCGGCCAGGTCGCGCCGCGCGGTCCACCCGAGCAGCCGCCGTGCCTGCGCCGGGTCGGCGTAGCAGGCCGCCACATCGCCCGGGCGGCGCTCGACGATGCGATAGGGGATCGAGCGCCCGCTGGCCTGTTCGAAGGCGCGGATCACCTGCAACACGCTGTAGCCCTGGCCGGTGCCGAGGTTCACCGTGTGGGACTGGCCGGTTTCGAGCAGATAGCGCAGCGAAGCCACGTGGCCCTCGGCCAGATCCATCACATGGATGTAGTCGCGCACGCCGGTGCCGTCAGCGGTGTCGTAGTCGCCGCCAAACACCTGCAGTTCCGGGCGCACGCCCACCGCCACCTGGCACACATAGGGCATCAGGTTGTTCGGTGTGCCGCGGGGATCCTCGCCGATGCGGCCGCTCTCGTGGGCGCCCACCGGGTTGAAATAGCGCAAGCTGGCGATCTGCCAGCGCGGGTCGCAGCGTCGCAGCTCGTCGAGCAGGCGCTCGCCCATCAGTTTGGTGGTGCCGTAGGGGTTGGTCGTGGCCAGCGGGGCGTCTTCGGTGATGGGCAGACGCTCGGGCTGCCCGTAGACGGTGGCCGATGAACTGAAGACCAGGCGGAAGACCCCGTGGTCCTGCATGGCCTGGGCCACGCTCAGGAGGCCGCCGAGGTTGTTGCGGTAGTAGGCCAGGGGGCGCTGCACCGATTCGCCCACGGCCTTGTGGGCCGCAAAATGCACGACGGCATCGATCGCGTGGCGCCCGAACACGTCGTCCAGGGCTGCGGTATCGCAGACATCGGCCTGTACGAAGACGGGCGCGGTGCCGGTGAGCTCGGCCAACCGATCGAGGACGGCGGGCGAACTGTTGGCGAAGTTGTCGAGGCCGACGACCTCGTGGCCGGCGGCGTGCAGGGCCAGCCAGGTGTGGGAGCCGATGTAGCCGGTGGCACCGGTCAGCAAGATGCGAGGCATGGAGGACTCTTTGGGCCGTTGAAGCGCGCATTGTTCCAGAAGGGCCCGAGGCGAAGATCACCCCGGCCGGGGGGAGGACGGCCCACCTACAATCGCGGCCATGCTCGAACCCCTTCTCCAACTGCTCGGTCCGGCCGTGCTGGATCGCGTCACGCTGGCGCTGAACCACTTGCTGGCCTCCGAGCCCATGGCCATGCGCCGGCTGGTTCCCCAGGCGGGCCGGCGTGTGCGCCTGAGCTTGAGCGGCTGGCCGTCCTGGTTACCGCCCCCGCCATCGGCCTGCTGGGAGATCACGCCTGCCGGGCTGCTGGAGCGCGTGGAGGCGCCGATCGACGACGCCGGTGCCCTGGAGCTGGTGGTGGACGCCTCCAATCCGGTGCGGCTGGCCGCCGAACTGCTCTCGGGTGACCGCTCGTCGGTGAGCCTGCAAGGTGATGCCGAACTGGCCACGACCCTGGCCTGGCTGATGGAGCACCTGCGCTGGGATCCGGAAGAGGATCTGTCGCGCCTGATGGGCGATGCCGCCGCCCGCCAGGCCGCGGCGGTGCTGCGTGCCCTGTGGGGCGGGGTGCAGGCGGCCTTGAGGGCCATGGCTCCCCTGGCAGCCCGCATGGGCGCAGCGACGGGCCGGCCCGGGCAACCCGGATGAAACGCCTGCTGCGACTGACGGTCATCCTCTACACGGTCTGGCGTTTCGGCCTGGACCAGATCGTGCTGCGCGAGGCGCCGCAGCCTGCGGTGCGCCTGCTGGCCCGGGTGCTGGGGGTGGGCCGCCGGTTCGGACGTCCGGCTGGCCAGCGGCTGCGCGAGGCGCTCGAGCGTCTGGGCCCCATCTTCGTCAAGTTCGGACAGGTCCTGTCCACCCGGCGCGACCTGCTGCCCACCGAGGTGGCCGACGAGCTGGCCCGGCTGCAGGACCGCGTGCCGCCCTTTCCTGCAGACCAGGCGGTGCGCACGATCGAGGCGTCCTTCGGTCGGCCGCTGCAGGCACTGTTTGCCGACTTCGATCGCGAGCCGGTGGCCAGCGCCTCGATCGCCCAGGTCCACTTTGCCACTTTGCGCGACGGCCGCGAGGTGGCCGTCAAGGTGTTGCGCCCGGGCATGCTCAAGGTCATCGAGGAGGACCTGGGCCTGCTGCGCATCCTGGCCGCCTGGGTCGAACGGCTGTGGCCCGATGGCAAACGCCTCAAGCCGCGCGAGGTGGTGGCCGAGTTCGACAAATACCTGCACGACGAGCTGGACCTTGTGCGCGAGGCGGCCAACGCCACGCAGTTGCGGCGCAACATGGAGGGCCTGAACCTCGTCATCGTGCCCGAGATGGTCTGGGACCTGTGCGCTGAGCAGGTTATCGTGATGGAGCGTATGCGCGGCATCCCGATCAGCCAGGTGCAGCGCCTGCGCGAGGCGGGGGTGGACATCCGCAAGCTGGCCCGCGACGGCGTGACGATCTTCTTCACGCAGGTGTTCCGCGATGGCTTCTTCCACGCCGACATGCACCCGGGCAACATCCAGGTCAGTGTCGATCCGGCCAGCTTTGGCCGCTACATTGCGCTGGACTTCGGGATCATCGGCACGCTCACCGAGTTCGACAAGGAGTACCTGGCGCAGAACTTCATCGCCTTCTTCCGGCGCGACTACAAGCGCGTGGCCGAGCTCCACCTGGAAAGCGGCTGGGTGCCACCCGACACCCGGGTGGACGAGCTGGAGGGGGCCATCCGGGCCTGCTGCGAACCGCACTTCGACAAGCCGCTGAAGGACATCTCGCTCGGCCAGGTGCTGATGCGTCTGTTCCAAACCTCGAGGCGCTTCAACGTCGAGATCCAGCCGCAGCTCGTGCTGCTGCAAAAGACCTTGCTCAACGTGGAAGGCCTGGGCCGCCAGCTCGACCCCGAGCTGGACCTGTGGAGCACGGCCAAGCCCTTCCTGGAGCGCTGGATGCACGAACAGGTGGGGTGGCGGGGGCTGTGGGCGCGGCTGCAGAAGGAGGCGCCGCGCTATGCCAAGCTGCTGCCCGAGCTGCCGCGGCTGCTGCACCATGCCCTGCAGCATCCGCCGGCGCTGCACCGGCAGGAACTGCAGCGGCTGATCAAGGAACAGCGCCGCACCAATCGCCTGCTCCAGGCCATTTTGTATGGCGGCATCGGATTCACGCTGGGCCTGCTGGCGATGCAGGCCCTGACCCGGGCACGGCCCTGGTGGTAGGAGCCGCTGCGCCGGGTGTCGGCAGCGCGGCTCAAGCGCCCTGGGCGACGGCCTGGGGCCGCGTGGCCGGCCCCGTCAGGCCGCCGATGATCATGCCCACCGCGCTGGCCAGCAGACCGAAGAGCTGGGGCTCGACCGGCTCGTCGATGCCCAAGACCTCCAGCACCAGCCAGGTGCCCAGACCGAGCACCAGGGCCAGCACCGCACCGCGGTTGTTGGCCCGCTTCCAGAACAGGCCGAAGGCCAGGGGCACGAAGGCGCCGGCCAGCGTGACGCGGTAGGCGTTCTCGACCATCGTATGGATAGTGGCATCGGTGGCCACGGCATAGGTCGTGACGAGCACTGCAAAGCAAGCGACGATCACGCGGGTCATGTTCAGGAACTGCTGGTCGCTCTGGCCCTTCATGTAGGGGCGCAGCACGTTCTCGGCGAAGGTCACGGCCGGGGCCAGCAGCGTGCCCGAGGCCGTGCTCATGATCACCGACAGCAGCGCACCGAAGAACACCACCTGCAGCCAGAACGGCATGCGTTCGACCACCAGCGTGGGCAGCACGAGCTGGGAGTCCACTTCCATCAGCCGGGTGACCAGGGCCGGGTCGATCAGGTGGGCGCTGTAGGCCAGGAACAAGGGCACCGAGGCGAAAAAGAAATAAGCCACGCCGCCCAGCGCCGTGCTCCAGACAGCGACGAACTCGTTCTTGGAGGAGTTGACGCGTTGGAACACGTCCTGCTGGGGGATGGAGCCCAGCGCCATCGTCAGCAGCGCAGCGGTCCAGCCCAGGATGTCCACCGCATCCAGACTGGGCAGCCACTCGAACTTGCCGTCGGCTGCGGCCTTGGCGATCACGGTGGCCACGCCGCCGGCTTGATGGGCGGCTTCACCGCTGACCAGCAACAGGCCCACGACGATGACAATCATCTGCACGAAGGTGGTCACCGCCACCGACCACATGCCGCCGAACACGGTGTAGAGCAGCACCACGCCCATGCCGATCAGCATGCCCTCGTTCATCGAGATGGCATCGGCCGAAAGCACGTTGAAGACCAGCCCCAGGGCGGTGATCTGCGCGGCCACCCAACCCAGGTAGGACAGCACGATGCACACCGATACCGCCAGCTCGACCGGACGGCTGTAGCGCACGCGGAAATAGTCGCCCAGGGTGAGCAGGTTCATCCGGTACAGCGGGCGGGCGAAGATCAGGCCGAACAGCACCAGGCACAGCGAGGCGCCCAGCGGGTCGGAGATCAGGCCGCGGAAGCCTTCGTCCAGGAAGGTGGCCGAGATGCCCAGGACGGTTTCGGCCCCGAACCAAGTGGCGAACACCATGGCCATCACGACCGGGAAGGGCAGGTGGCGGCTGGCGGTGATGTAGTCGCGCGCACTGTGGACCTGCCGCGAAGCGTACAAACCGATGGCGATCGACAGTGCCAGGTAGACGAACACGAGGGTCAGCAGCATCGGGACATCCTTTCGCGGCGAGGGGGGGAGGGCGGTGCGCGCGGATTATAGGGGTGGCTTCTCGGGGCACCAATGCAGGAAACGTGCCTCCCTGGCGCGATGGGCGGTTTGGGCCGGCGAGGTCTGCCCGCCGAGGACTGCCGTCCCGGCGGGCGGACTTGAACCCTGGCAGCCCGCCTATAATTTCGGGTTTTGCGTTCCCCTCTTGGTGTCGGTTATGCCCATCTATGCTTACAAGTGCGAGTCCTGCGGGCATGGGCAGGACGTGCTCCAGAAGATTTCCGATCCCGTGCTGACGCACTGTCCGCGGTGCGGCGCCGAAACCTTCCGCAAGCAGGTCACCGCCGCCGGTTTCCAGCTCAAGGGCTCGGGCTGGTACGTGACCGACTTCCGCGGGGGGGCATCGGGTGCTGCCGGCGCCTCGGCCTCTGCCGGTGCCGCTTCGGCGGCCACGGCCTCGGCTTCGGGGGCCGGCGATTCGTCCTCCGGTGCGGCGGCCCCTGCCGGCGCGGCCTCGACGCCCTGCGGCGGCTCTTGCGCCTGTCATTGATGGATTTCCCGGCCGGGCCGTGCACGGCCCGGCGCCTCCAGGGCTGATCGGCCCTTGGGTGCTGCTCCCTGGCGCCCCTCCCCGAATCGGAGTGATTGCATGAGAACCACCTACTGCGGCCTCGTCAGCGAAGCGCTGATGGGCCAGACCGTGACCCTGATGGGCTGGGCCCATCGTCGCCGGGATCACGGCGGCGTCATCTTCATCGACTTGCGCGACCGCGAGGGCCTGGTCCAGGTGGTGTGCGACCCCGATCGCCCCGAGATGTTCAAGATCGCCGAAGGCGTGCGCAACGAGTTCTGCCTGAAGGTGGTGGGCAAGGTGCGCGCGCGTCCGGCCGGCACCGAAAACGCCAACCTCACCAGCGGCAAGGTCGAGGTGCTGTGCCTGGAGCTGGAGGTGCTCAACCCCAGCGTGACCCCGCCCTTCCAGATCGACGACGAGAACCTCTCGGAGACCACGCGTCTCACGCACCGGGTGCTGGACCTGCGCCGCCCCTACATGCAGAAGAACCTGATGCTGCGCTACAAGGTGGCGATGGAGGTGCGCAAGTTCCTGGACGCCAACGGCTTCATCGACGTCGAGACGCCCATGCTCACCAAGAGCACGCCCGAGGGCGCGCGCGACTACCTGGTGCCCAGCCGGGTGCACGACGGCATGTTCTTCGCGCTGCCGCAGTCTCCCCAGCTCTTCAAGCAGTTGCTGATGGTGGCTGGCTTCGACCGTTACTACCAGATCACCAAGTGCTTCCGCGACGAGGACCTGCGCGCCGACCGCCAGCCCGAGTTCACCCAGATCGACATCGAGACCTCCTTTCTCACCGAGGAGGAGATCCGCGGCATGTTCGAGGGCATGATCCGCACGGTCTTCCGCAACGTGATGGGCGTGGAACTGCCGGTCTATCCGGTCATGAAGTATGCCGAGGCGATGCACCGCTACGGCTCGGACAAGCCCGACCTGCGCGTCAAGCTCGAGTTCACCGAGCTCACCGACGTGATGAAGGATGTCGAGTTCAAGGTCTTTTCCGGCCCGGCCAACAGCGTGGGCGGGCGAGTGGTGGCGCTGCGCATTCCCGGCGGTGGCGAGATGAGCCGCAGCGAGATCGATGCCTACACCGAGTACGTCAAGATCTACGGCGCCAAGGGCCTGGCCTGGATCAAGGTCAACGACGCGGGCAAGGGCCGCGACGGCCTGCAGTCGCCCATCGTCAAGAACCTGCACGACGGCGCGATCGGCGAGATCCTGGCGCGCACCGGCGCGCGCAACGGCGACCTGATCTTCTTCGGGGCCGACAAGGCCAAGGTGGTGAACGATGCCATCGGCGCGCTGCGCGTGAAGATCGGGCACAGCGAGTTCGGCAGGAAGAGCGGCCTGTTCGAGGACCGCTGGGCGCCGCTGTGGGTGGTGGACTTCCCGATGTTCGAGTTCGACGAGGACGAACAGCGCTGGAACGCGGTGCACCATCCCTTCACCGCGCCGAAGGACGGCCATGAGGACTGGATGGACACCGCGCCGGAGAAGTGCATCGCCAAGGCCTACGACATGGTGCTCAACGGCTGGGAGCTGGGCGGCGGGTCGGTGCGCATCCACCGCGCCGAGGTGCAGCGCAAGGTGTTCAACGCGCTGAAGATCGGGCCGGAGGAGGCCCGCCAGAAGTTCGGCTTCCTGCTCGATGCTCTGCAGTACGGCGCGCCTCCCCACGGCGGCCTGGCCTTCGGCCTGGACCGCCTGGTGACCCTGATGGCCAAGGCCGAGTCGATCCGCGACGTGATCGCCTTCCCCAAGACCCAGCGGGCCCAGTGCCTGCTGACCGGTGCGCCGTCGTACGTGGACGAGAAGCAATTGCGCGAGCTGCACATCCGCCTGCGCAACCCCCAACCGTCCGCAGGCGGTTGAACGTTCGGGTGGTCCCGTGCTCCAAGGGGTGGCCACAGCCACCCCTTGTTGCTTTCGGGATGCATCCGGGATGCCGCAGGTGGCGGATGATCCAAAATCCCCGCTGTGACAGGAGTTGCCGCCGTGAGTGAACGCCCGCCGAAGATCCCGGAGTCCGTCCTCGTGGTCATCCACAGTCCGGCGCTGGAGGTGCTGCTGATCGAGCGGGCCGACCGTCCCGGCTATTGGCAGAGCGTCACCGGCTCGAAGGACCGGCCCGACGAGCCGCTGGTGCAGACCTGCATCCGGGAAGTGGCCGAGGAGACCGGCATCGAGATCGGCGGGCCGGCCGTGCCGCTGGCCCATCTGGTCGATTGGGGGCTGCGCAACGTCTACGAGATCTATCCGGTCTGGCGTCACCGTTACGCGCCCGGCGTGACACACAACACCGAGCATGTCTTCGGGCTGCGGGTGCCGCGCGATATTCCCGTCCGCCTGGCCCCCCGGGAGCACCTGCAGTACGCCTGGCTGCCCTGGCGGGAGGCGGCCGACCGCTGCTTCTCGCCCTCGAACGCGGAAGCCGTGCTGATGCTGCCGCGGTTTGCGCTCCAGGGTGATGGGGGGCAGGCATGAACCCCCTGCAGTCCAGCCAGCTCCCGGCGGCCTCGGGCACCGAGGGCCGGCGGCTGCGGGTGGCCACCTACAACATCCACAAGGGGGTGCGGGGCGTGGGGCCGCTCAAGCGGCTGGAGATTCACAACCTCGGCCTGGGTGTCGAGGCGCTGGATGCCGACCTCGTCTTTCTGCAGGAGGTGCGCCGCTTCCACCGACGTGATGCCCGGCGCTTCGAGCGCACCTGGTTCGGCTGGCCCGAGCAGTCGCAGGCCGACTTTCTGGCGCCCGAGGGCTATGTGGCTGCCTACCGCACGAACGCGGTCACGCGCGACGGCGAGCATGGCAACGCGCTGCTGTCGCGCTGGCCCATCGGCGATGTCGGACACCACGACGTGTCCGATCACCGTTTCGAGCAGCGCGGGCTGCTGCACGTGCCCGTACAGTGGCAGGGGGGGGAGCTGCATGCGGTGGTGGCGCATTTCGGACTCATCCATGCCAGCCGGATGCGCCAGGTGGAGCGGCTGGCCGAGTTCATCGATCGGCATGTTCCGCACGACGCCTGGCTGGTGGTGGCCGGCGATTTCAACGACTGGGGTGAGAAGCTCAACCCGGCGATGTCGGAGCTTGGCCTGCAGCGTGCGGGCGACTCCGAGGGCCGGCGGCCGCTGACCTTCCCGTCGCGCGTGCCGGTGTTTGCCCTGGATCGTGTCTATACCCGTGGCCTGCGCTGCGTATCCACCTTCGTGCCACGCGGCACGTCCTGGGCGCGCATGTCCGATCACCTGCCCCTGGTGGCCGAGCTGGAGCCGGTCTGAGCGATGGCAGCCCCCCCCGACGAGGCCCGGGTCCTGGACGGACCGTCGGAACCGGACCGCCACGTGCTGGCCTGGTATGCCCAGGCCCGGGCGCTGTTCACCGGATCCAACCAGGTGCGGCTGCTGCGCGGCGGGGATCAGCTCTTTCCCGCGATGCACGAGGCCATCGCCCGTGCCCGGCACCGGGTCTGGCTGCTGACCTACATCTTTCATGACGATGTGGCGGGCCAGGCCATGATGGCGGCCCTGGCGCAGGCCGTGCGGCGCGGGGTGCGGGTCAGTGTGGTGGTCGACGGCTTCGGTTCGGGGCTGGCGCTGGCGCGCATCGGCCGCGAGCTGACCGAGGCCGGGGTGCGTTTTTCCGTGTTCCGTCCTCTGCAGGGCTGGCGAAGCTGGCTGCAACCCGGGCAATTGCGCCGTCTGCATCAGAAGCTGTGCGTGGTCGATGCGGACGTGGGTTTCGTCGGGGGCATCAACATCATCGACGACCGGCTCGACATCCATCACGGCTGGAGCGATGAGCCGCGGCTGGACTATGCGGTGGAGGCGCGCGGCCCGGTGGTGGCCATGATGGAGCAGACTGCACGCGCGCTGTGGACGCGTTCGCGTCTGGGGCGGGACTGGCGCGACGAACTCGTCGAGCTGGCGCGCAGCTCCCACCCGGTGGCGGGGGGGGGGGGCGTGTTGCGGCGCCTGCGCACGACACGCTGGCAGGTGGTGGAGCAGGCGCTGAGCGATCCGCGCCCGGTGCGGGTGGCCTTTGTCGTGCGCGACAACCTGCGGCAGCGGCGTACCATCGAGCGCG
>NZ_JBKBVU010000072.1:0-14902 GCF_046289365.1 Caldimonas sp.
CTGCGCGAGCTGGCGGTCAGCCCCGGCACCTGGACCGCCGCCCACCAGGACATCGTCCGCCTGGTCGAGGACGAGGCCGTCATGATCACCGGCGACGGCAACCTCGTGGAACTTCTGGCCAGCGTCCGCTACACGATCACCGAGCCGCGCGTCTTCCACTTCGAGGTCAAGGAGCCGGCCTTCCTGTTGCGGGCCATGGCCGAGGCCGCCCTGCGCGAGGAAATCTCCGACCGCGGCTTCGTCGAACTGCTCACCGCCGACCGCGCCGGCTTGCAGGAACGGGTGCGGACCCGCCTCGACGAGCGTTGCCGGCAGTACGGCGGCCGCGGCCTCGGCCATGGCCGAGGGTTCGAGCTGGGGGGCGACGCAGACGTCGGGGGCGATGGCTTGGACAGGCAGGGACATGGCAGGGACTCCTTGTGCGCCGTTCACCGGCTGAGGGCTTGCTTGACGGCGGCAGACACCAGGCCCATGTCGGCGCGGCCGGCCAAGGCGGCCTTGGCGGCCGCCATGACCTTGCCCATGTCGCCCGGGCCGGCTGCGCCCACCTCGGCCACAATGCGCCCGATTTCCGCCGCGATGTCTTCGGGGCTCAGGCGCTGGGGCAGGTAGGCCTCCAGCACGGCGATCTCGGCGTTTTCCTTGTCGGCCAGGTCGGTGCGCCCGGCCTGGGCATACTGCCCGGCGGCGTCCTTGCGCTGCTTGATCAGCTTGTCGATGATGCCGATGACCGCGGCGTCATCGAGGGTGATGCGCTCGTCGACTTCCTTTTGCTTGATGGCAGCCAGCAGCATGCGGATGGTCGACAGGCGCTCACTGTCCTTGGCGCGCAGGGCGGCCTTCATGTCGTCGGAGATGCGGTCCTTCAGGCTCATGGGGGTCTTGGGTGGAAGCAAAGGAAAGTATGCCGCGATCAGGCCAGAAAGCACAAAGCCCGCCGGGCGTCCCCAGGCGGGCTTGGGTCAAGCCGGGCTGCACGACGGGGCAGCCGCTGCCGGGCTTCTTCAGTACAGCTTCTTGGGCAGCTGCATGCTGCGCACGCGCTTGAAGTGGCGCTTGATGGCGGCTGCCTTCTTGCGCTTGCGCTCGGCCGTGGGCTTCTCGTAGAACTCGCGGGCACGCAGCTCGGTCAGCAGGCCCAGCTTTTCGATGGTGCGCTTGAAGCGGCGCAGGGCCACGTCGAACGGCTCGTTTTCTTTGACGCGAATGGTAGTCATTGAGAATGCGGATCCTTGAATCTCTTGGCGCCTCGCCCTGAGGCCCTGTCCGAACCCATGGGCGCCCTGGTGTACGGCCAAGGCCGAAGACGCACGGTTTGCCAGCAAAGACAATGATTATAGCCAGCCCGGGCTGCTTTGCAAAGCAGCCCGCCCTGCAGCTCAAGGCATGGCGGCGGCCATGGCGCGCGCGCAGGCGGCGGCGCTGGCCCAGGCCCACTGGAAGTTGTAGCCGCCCAGCCAGCCGGTCACGTCCACCACCTCCCCGACGAAATGCAGGCCTGGGATGCGGCGGCTTTCCAGGGTTTGCGAGCTGAGTTCGCGGGTGTCCACGCCCCCGGCCGTGACCTCGGCTTTGCGGTAGCCCTCGGTGCCGCTGGGCAGGAGCTGCCAGGACTGCAGCCGCTGCGCCAAGACGGCGAGGTCGCGGTCCCGGGTGTCGGCCAGCGCCCGGGCCCCGTCCATCCCCAGCGCGTGCAGCCAGGCCTCAGCCAGGCGCTGGGGCAGGTGTTCGGCCAGCACGGTGGCGAGCTGCCGGCGCGACCCGGGCTTGGCGTTGCGCAGGGCCGCGGCCAGGTCCAGGCCGGGGCACAGGTCGATCGTCAGCGGCTGGCCTGCCCGCCAGTGGCTGGAGATTTGCAGCACGGCCGGGCCGCTCAGGCCGCGGTGGGTGAAGAGCAGGTCCTCGTCGAAGTGGCCCTGCGCGCGGCCTTCTCCGGTGCGGATGCTCACGGGCAGGGCCACGCCGGCCAGCCCGGAAAAGGGCGCCCAGACCTCGCCGTCGAAGGTCAGTGGCACCAGGGCGGGACGGGTCTGGACGATGCGGTGGCCGAACTGGCGGGCCAGGCGGTAGCCGAAGTCGCTGGCGCCGATCCGGGGGATGGACAGCCCCCCGGTGGCCACGACCAGGCGGGTGCTGCGCACGGTGCCGCGGTCGGTGTCGCATTCGAAGCCGGCGCTGCCGTGGCGCACCGCGGCCACGCGACAGGGTTGCCAGCGCGTGACGCCGCCGGCTTCGCATTCGCGCAGCAGCAGGCGGATGATGTCTTCCGAGGACTCGTCGCAGAAGAGCTGGCCCTTGTGCTTCTCGTGCCAGCCGATGCGATGGCGCTGCACCAGGGCAATGAAGTCCTGCGGCGTGTAGCGGGCCAGGGCCGAACGGCAAAAGTGCGGGTTCTCGGACAGGAAGTTCGCCGGCCCGGCGTCACGGTTGGTGAAGTTGCAGCGCCCACCGCCGGAGATGCGGATCTTCTCGGCCACTTTCTCGGCGTGGTCGATCACGAGCACGCGCAGGCCTGCCTGCCCTGCGATGCCGGCACAGAACAGACCGGCCGCGCCTGCGCCGATCACCACCACGTCATAGGAATGCACGGCGCGCAGTGTAGGGCCACGCTACCATCGGGGGGCAGGATTTCACGCCTTTGTGGGGCCGGGAGTGGGACATGCAACTGGACGTGTGGTGGGCTTATTTCTTCGCGTGCTGGGCGATCGCGCTGTCGCCGGGCTCGGGGGCCGTGCTGTCGATGAGCCACGGGCTGTCCTATGGGGTGCGCTCGGCCAGCGTGACGATCGCCGGGCTGCAAGTGGGGCTGACGATCGTGCTGGTGATTGCCGGGGCCGGGCTGGGCGCGTTGCTGCTGGCATCGGAGACGGCCTTCACCGTGGTGAAGTGGGCCGGCGCGGCCTACCTGGTGTGGCTGGGCCTGAAGCAATGGCGTTCGAGCGCTGCGATCGCACCGGGGGCGGTACGCCTGCCGCCGCTGTCGGCACGCCGGCGCTTCCTGACGGGACTCCTCACCAATGCCACCAATCCCAAGGGCATCGTCTTCATGGTGGCCGTGCTGCCGCAGTTCATCGACCCGGGCCGACCCTTGCTGCTGCAGTTGTCCATCCTGGCCGCCACGATGTGCGTGGTGGATGTGATCGTGATGCACGGCTATGCGGCACTGGCCGCGCGACTGCAGGGTCTGCTGCGCACCCCGCATGCCGTGCGTTGGCTCAACCGTGGTTTCGGCGGGGTGCTGATGGGCATGGGGGCGGCGTTGGCCGCGTTCAAGCGGCAGCCGCTGTGAGGGGGGTGGCGTCGTGCCGGGGCAGGGCGGCCAAGCCTTGCAGCACGTCGCCCACGACGATCACGGCCGGGCTGCCGAGGTTTTCGCATTGCACGGTGGCGGCCAGGGCGTCCAGCGTGGTCACCGCATGGCGCTGCTGCGGCAGGGTGGCGTGCTGCACCACCGCCGTCGGCGTGTCGCCGCGCAGATGGGTGCGCAGCCCTTCGGCGATGCGCGGGTGGTGGGCCACACCCATGTAGATGACCAGGGTGAAGCCCTGGGCGGCGGTGGCCGAGAGCTGGGCCCAGTCGAGGTCGGACCGCCCGTCCCCGGCATGGCCGGTGACGAAAATCACACCATGAGCATGGTGGCGGTGGGTGAGGGGCACGCCCAGGGCCGTGCAGGCCGCCAGGCCGGCGGTGATGCCGTTGATCACCTCGACCCGCAAGCCGGCGGCGCGCAGGTGCTCGGCCTCCTCGCCGCCGCGGCCGAAGATGAAGGGGTCTCCGCCCTTGAGCCGCACGACGCGTTCGCCGCGGCGGGCCTCGGTGATCATCATGCGCTCGATGAAGTCTTGCGGGGTGGAGCGGCAGCCGCCGCGCTTGCCCACCGGCACGATGCGCGCGCCGCGCCGGGCGTGGCGCAGCACGCCATCGCCGACCAGGTCGTCGACCAGCAGCACGGTGGCGCGGCGGATGGCCCGCACGGCCTTGAGCGTGAGCAGTTCGGGGTCGCCAGGGCCGGCGCCGACCAGGGTGACGAGCGGTGCCTGGCAGGCGCGGGGCGGGTCAGGCCGATGGGTCATGGGATGGAGTCCTGGTGTCCTGTGACCCAGACAGCGCTTGCAAGAGGCATTCCACCTGTCGCAGCAGCGGGACCGGCGTGGGTCTCGCGCCGCTGACCACGGCCTGGATGTAGTGCGCCGTCGTGGCGGCATCGCACTGGGCGGGCAGCAGCGGCAGCTCGGTCAGCACGCCCTCGCGCGCGGCGATCCCCAGCTCAGGGCGGGGCCGGCCCGCCAGGAAGACGTCCATGCGCGGTGTGCGGCGCGGGTCGGCAAAGGGCTCGCCTTCGGTGCCCCGCAGCAGCATCGCGTGGGCTGCGGTGGCCTGCAGGAACTGCGTCAGCAAGGCCCCGTACTCGGGGTGGGTGTAGTTCACGACACGCAGGCCTTCGCCCGGGTCGAGCAGCTTGGCCACGGTGTGACCGGGATTGCGCAGGCCGATGACCCAGCGCACGTCGAGCAATCGCGCCAGCGGCGGGCACAGATGCCCGGTGCGGATGTAGGCAGGCTCGTCTCGGGCCCAGCGTTGCTGCAGATCGCCGGGGGTTTCGGCCGGCGCCAGGCCGAGATGGCTGAAGATCTCGGCGGTGGTGACGCGGCCCGGGTCGTCGGGCATGCCATGCACCAGCACGGCCACCCCCGCGCGCGACAGCATCAGGGCCAGCAGTGCGGTGAGGTTGGGCAGCTTGCGCGCGCCGTTGTAGGACGGCAGCACGACCAGGGGGCGGCCGGGGGCGATGGGCAGGCAGCGCTCTCGTGTGGCCTGCAAGAAGCCGGCCAGCTCCTCGACCGATTCGCCCTTGATGCGCATCGCGATGGCAAAGGCGCCGAGTTCGAGGTCGCTGACCCGGCCGTCGAGGACCTGGCACATCAGATCGTGGGCCTGCTCGCGGTTCAGCGAGCGGGCGCCTTCCTTGCCGCGGCCGATCTCCTTGATGTAGGGGGCGATGCTCATGAGGTCGTGTGTCGGGTGTCCGATCCAGGCAGGGGCCCCATTGTCACGCGGCCTGCAGGCTGGTGCGCACCAGCCGGCGCAGTTCGGGCACGCACGAGCCGCACTGGGTGCCACAGCGCCGTTCAGCCTGCAGACGGGCCAGGCGGTCTTCGGCGCTGCCCTGGCATTGCGCCAGGGTGGCGAGGATCTCGCCTTCCGTGACGTTCAGGCAGGTGCACACCTGGCGGCTGCGCGGGGCCAGCGTTGCCGGCGGCTTGGCGCCGGGCGCGAGCAGGGCGCGGCCATAGGCCTGGGCGGGCGCTTCGTCTTGCAGCAGGGCGCGCACCCAGGACTCGGCGCGGGTGTCGCCGGCCAGCATGAAGGCTTCGAGCCGGGCGCCCTGGGGGCTATCCCCCCGGGGCACCAGGCGCATCGCACGGCGCTGGCCCCGGCGGCGGTCGGCGTAGCGCAGCACCTCGGCGCCGGCCAGGCCGAGTGCCTCCTCGATGTGCGCGAGCCACTCGTCGCCGGGGGGCTCGTAGGCGGCCGCCCGAAAGAGCACCCCCAGCACGCCGCGTTCGCTGGGCTCGCGCCCGAAGGGTACGCAACTGGCGTAGGCGAAGCGTGGCATCAGCTCGCGCAGGGCCGCGATGGCGCGATGGGCCTGGCCCACCGGCAGCCAGGCGGCCGCGAGCAGGGTCCACGGCAGTTCGGCCTTGAGCACCTTGACGGCCGCGTGCTTGAGCTCGGGCTGCTTGGATGTCGGGCACAAGGCGGGGGTGGTCAGGGCATTGACGCCGGCCAGGCGCTCGCCAGTGCTGCTGGCACCGGAGAGGAACTCCTCGCCCCAGTGCATGGCCAGGAAGGCCTGGGACAGGCCCACCTGCTCGCTGCCTTGGACCGGCAGCACGATGGAGCCGCGCCGGGACGTGAGATGGACGAGGTCGCCGTCCTTCAGGCCACGCCGCGCCATGTCCTGCGGGTGCAGTTGCACGGCGGGCTCGCTCACATGACCGAACAACCGCCCGAGCAGGCCGGTGCGGCTCATGCCGTGCCAATGGTCGCGCAGCCGGCCGGTGGTCAGGCTGAACGGGTAGCGGGCATCGCGTGGCTCGGCCAGGGGGGTGTAGGGCACGTCGGCAAAGCGCGCACGCCCATCGGGCGTGGGGAAACACCCGTCTTCGTACAGCCGCGCGCGCGGGGCCTGGCCCTCGGGGCAGGGCCAGTGCTGCGGGCCCTCGTGCTCCAGCCGCGCATAGCTCAGGCCGGTGATGTCCAGGTCGCGCCCGCGGGTGGATTCGCGGTGCTCGTTCCAGATGGCCTCAGGGGTGTCGTAGGGAAAGAGCGTGGCCTGGCCGTTGCGGCGCGCGCTCCAGCGGGCTTCGAGCCGGTGGGCGAACTCGACCGCGATGCGCCAGTCGGCACGGGCCTCGCCGGGCGGCGCCACGGCGGCCCGCACGCGGCTGATGCGGCGCTCGCTGTTGGTGACGGTGCCTTCTTTTTCGCCCCAGGTGCTGGCCGGCAGCAGCAGATCCGCGTAGGCGCAGGTGGCCGTGGTGGCGAAGGCTTCCTGCACCACGACAAACTCGCAGCGCTCCAGTGCCGTGCGCACGGTGGCCTGGTCGGGCAGGGACTGCGCCGGATTGGTGCAGGCGATCCACAGCGCCTTGATCTCGCCGCGGGCGGCGGCCTCGAACATCTCGACGGCTGTCTTGCCCGGCGTGGCCGGTACGTCAGCCACTCCCCACAGGCGGGCGACTTCGGCACGGTGCTGCGGGTTGGACAGGTCGCGGTGCGCCGACAGCAGATTGGCCAGGCCGCCGACCTCGCGACCGCCCATGGCGTTAGGCTGGCCAGTGAGCGAGAAGGGCCCGGCGCCGGGGCGGCCGATCTGGCCGGTGGCCAGGTGGAGGTTGATGAGGGCGGCGTTCTTGGCGGTGCCGCTGCTGCTCTGGTTCAGGCCCTGGCAGTACAGCGACAGCGTGGCGCGGGACTGTCCGAACCATCGGGCGGCTTCGATCAGCGCGGCCGTCTCGATGCCGCACAGCCGGGCGCTCTCCCGGGGAGAGAAGTCGAGGACGCGGCGCCGCAGGGTCTCGAAGCCTTGGGTGTGGGCCGCGATGAAGGCCGGGTCGGTGAGCTGCTCCCACAGCAGCACGTGCAGCATGCCATGGAACAGGGCCACGTCGGTGCCGGGCTGGATGGGCAGGTAGAGGTCGGCGAACTCGGCCGTCTCGGTGCGGCGCGGATCGGCCACGATGATCTTGAGGCGCGGGTTCGCGCGCTTGGCATCCTCGATGCGCCGGAACAGGATGGGATGGGCGTAGGCCGTGTTCGAGCCGACGATGAAGATCACCTCGGCATGGTCGACGTCCTCGTAGCAGTTGGGCGGTGCATCGGCGCCCAGCGTCAGCTTGTAGGCCGCCACCGCACTGCTCATGCACAGGCGCGAGTTGGTGTCGATGTTGTTGGTGCCGATCAGGCCCTTGGCCAGTTTGTTGAAGACGTAGTAGTCCTCGGTGAGGAGCTGGCCCGAGATGTAGAAGCCCACGGCATCGGGGCCGTGGCGATCGATGATGTCGCCAAAGCGGGTGGCGGCTTCGTCCAGCGCGGTGTCCCAGCTGATGGCCTGCGGTGCCTGCCCACGGTGGGCCCGGCGCATCGGTCGCAGCAGCCGGGTGTGCGCGATGAGCGGCGCACTGGCGGTCAGGTGCAGGGTGCTGCCCTTGGTGCACAGCCGGCCGAAGTTGGCCGGATGCTCGGGGTCGCCGCGCACGCCGATGATCTGCTCGCCCTGCGACTCGATGATCACGCCGCAGCCGACCCCGCAGTAGGGGCAGGTGGAGCGCGTGTGCCGGACCGGCGCCTGTGTCATGCCGCTGCCTTCACCTCGTCCAGGGCCAGGGTGTTCAGCTCGTCCACGTCGAGGTAGACCTGGCCGGATTCGATCTTCACCGTGAACCGCTGTGTGCAGCCCTGGTCGGGCTCCCGGGCGCAGCCGTCGTCCAGACCGATGGTCCAGTTGTGCAGCGGGCAGGCCACGCTGGTGCCGAAGACGATGCCCTGGCTCAGCGGGCCGCCCTTGTGCGGGCAGCGGTCGAGCAGCGCAAAGACCTGGTCGTCGGCATTGCGAAAGACCGCCACCGCGCCGCCGACAGGGCGTTGCACGCGGCGTGCGCCCAGCCGGGGGATGTCCTCGACGTGGCAGATGGGTTTCCATTGAGTCATGTGGGGCTCCTCCTTGGGGTCAGGCGCTCAGCGCCTCGAACTGGCGGGTGTCGACCTTGGCCTTGTCGAACTCGAACCACGGATCGGGCTCGCCGTCCAGCGAGAACTGCAACCGCTCCCACAGGGCCCGGCGACCCTCGGCATCGTCGAGGATGCGCTTTTTCACGTAATCCAGGCCCACACGGCCGACATAGTGGCAGGTGCGCTCGAGGTACCAGCCCTCCTCGCGGTAGAGCTGCAAGAAGGCGCCGCTGACTTCCAGCACTTCCTCGGCCGTGCGCACCTTCACCAGGAACTGCGCCACCTCGGTCTTGATGCCACCGTTGCCCGCGATGTAGATCTCCCAGCCCGAGTCGACGCCGATCACGCCGACGTCTTTGATGCCGGCCTCGGCACAGTTGCGCGGACAGCCGCTGACGGCAAGCTTGACCTTGTGCGGGGCGTACATGCGCCACAGCGCGCGCTCCAGGTCCTTGCCCATCTGTGTGCTGTCTTGGGTGCCGAAGCGGCACCATTGGCTGCCCACACAGGTCTTGACCGTGCGCAGCGCCTTGGCATAGGCATGGCCCGAGGGCATGCCGAGATCGCGCCAGACGTGGACGAGGTCTTCCTTTCTCACGCCCAGCAGGTCGATGCGCTGGCCTCCGGTCACCTTGACGGTGGGGATCTTGTACTTGTCCACCACGTCGGCGATGCGGCGCAGCTCGTCGGCGGTGGTCTCTCCGCCCCACATGCGCGGCACCACCGAGTAGGTGCCGTCCTTCTGGATGTTGGCGTGGCTGCGTTCGTTGATGAAGCGCGATTGCGGGTCGTCCTGGGCCTCCTTGGGCCAGGTGGACAGGAGGTAGTAGTTCAACGCCGGCCGGCACGTGGCGCAGCCGTTGGGCGTGCGCCAGTTCAGGTGGCGCATCACCGCGTCGATGGTGAGCAGCTTGCTGCCGTCGGCCAGCGGCGTGCGGATGGCCTGGCGCACCTCCTCGTGGCTGTGGTCGGTGCAGCCGCACAGGGCCTTCTTCTTGGGCGTGGCCGAATAGTCGCCGCCGGCGGTGAACATCAGGAGCTGTTCCACCAGACCGGTGCACGAGCCGCAGGAGGCGCTGGCCTTGGTGTGCTTGCGCACTTCCTCCAGCGTGAACAGGCCCTTGTCCTTGATGGCCTTGCAGATGGCACCCTTGGTCACGCCGTTGCAGCCACAGACCTCGTCGCTGTCGGCCATGGCTGCGGCCTTGTTGTGGCCTTCGTGGCCGGTGTCGCCGATGTTCGATTCTCCGAACATCAGCCGGTCGCGGATGTCGTGGACGGGACGCCCCTCGCGCAGCAGCTTGAAGTACCAGGAGCCGTCGACCGTGTCGCCATAAAGACAGGCGCCCACGAGCTTGTCATCCTTGAGCACGAGCTTCTTGTAGACCCCGCCGTAGGGGTCGCTCATCACGATCTCCTCGGTGCCTTCCCCGCCCATGAAGTCACCGGCCGAGAACAGGTCGATGCCGGTGACCTTGAGCTTGGTGGACACCTGCGAGCCCAGGTAGCGCCCGATGCCGAACTGTCCGAGATGGGTGGCGCAGACCTTGGCCTGTTCGAACAACGGGGCCACCAGGCCGTAGGCCACGCCGCGGTGCGAGGCGCATTCGCCCACTGCGTAGATGCGCGGGTCGGTGACGGTCTGCATCGTGTCGGTGACGACGATGCCGCGGTGGCAGTGCAGGCCGATCCGCTCGGCCAGTTCGGTGTTGGGTCGGATGCCGGCGGCCATGACCACGAGGTCGGCCGGCACCTCCGAGCCGTCCTTGAATTGCACGGCCATGACGCGCCCGTCGGGGCCGCCGATCAGGGCCTGGGTCTGGGCACCGATCAGGAACTTCAGCCCCCGTGCCTCCAGCGACTTCTGGAGCATTCTGCCGGCTACCTCATCGAGCTGACGCTCCATCAGCCAGGGCGCGATGTGCACCACGCTGACCTGCATGCCACGCAGCATCAGGCCGTTGGCCGCTTCCAGGCCCAGCAGGCCGCCGCCGATCACCACGGCATGCCGGTACTTCGCAGCCGCCTCGATCATCGCGTTGGTGTCGGCGATGTCGCGGTAGGCGATCACGCCATCGAGATCCCTGCCTGGCACCGGCAGGATGAAGGGGTTGGAGCCGGTGGCCAGCAGCAGGCGATCGTAGGCGGCCTCGGTGCCGTCCTCGGCGCGCACGATGCGGCGGCTGCGATCGACTTCCACCACCTTCTTGCCCAGATGCAGGGTGATGCCGTTGTCCTGGTACCACGACACCGGGTTGAGAATGATCTCCTCCAGCGTCTGCTCGCCCGCGAGCACCGGCGACAGTGCGATGCGGTTGTAGTTGGGGTGCGGCTCGGCACCGAAGACCGTGATCTCGTAGAGATCGGGCGCGATCTTCAGCAACTCTTCCAGGGTGCGCACGCCGGCCATGCCGTTGCCCACCATCACCAGTTTCATCTTCTTCATTTGCCGAACTCCATCAATGAGCCTGCCCGGGCAGAAATAGCAAGGGGGATGCCACGACGCGAGGGACCGCAGCCGCCGGTGTGCACCGTTGCGGGGCTTGCGTGGCGACGCGCTTTGGGCAACAGTGCCGAGCCGTCCTTCTTTGGCGCCCGTGCGCCCTTGCATCCATGAGTTTCGACGTCGACATCGGCCATGCCAGCGAGCGCGGGGCGCGTGAGCACAACGAGGACTTCGCCGCGGTGATGCAGCCGGCGCCCTCGGACGAGATGCGCGGCCTGATCGCGGCCGTGGCCGACGGCGTGGCCAGCGCAGGTCAGGGCCGGCTGGCGGCGCAGACCACGGTGATGAGCCTGGTGCAGGATTTCCATGCCGTGCCCGAGACCTGGGACACCACGGTGGCGCTGGACCGGCTCATCGGCGCACACAACGCCTGGCTGGCCGGTCACAATCGGCGCGGCAGCGCGCAGGCAGCGGCCATGTGCACGCTCACGGCACTGGTGCTGCGCGGACACAGCTACACGCTGGCCCATGTGGGCGACACGCGGGCCTGGCTGCTGCGCGAAGGCGAGTGCGTCCAGCTCACGCAGGACCACAGTGTCGATCATCCCGACCTGCGCCATGCGCTGTCGCGCGCGATCGGTCTGGACGACCATGTGCGTGTCGACTACAGCCAGGGCGAGCTGCACCGCGGCGATGTCTTCGTGCTCACCAGCGATGGCGTGCACGGGGTGCTGCGCCGGCGCGACCTGGCGGCGCTGGCGCGCGAGGGGTCGGCCCAGGCGGCCAGCGAAGCGCTGGTGCGTGCTGCCCTGGCCGCCGGCAGCCGTGACAACGCCACGGCGCTGGTGATCCGTGTGGCCGGGCTCGCGGCCGGTCGCCTGGAGGACCTGTTGCTGCGCGGCCGCCGCCTGCCGGTGCCGCCCCGCTTGCGGGTCGGTGACACGCTGGACGGCTACACCGTCACCGCGGTGCTGGCCGACAACGGGGTGCACCGTCTCTACCAGGCGCGTGAGCGCAGCACACAGGCCCTGGTGGTGATCAAGACCCTGCACGAGGCCCGGGCGAGCGACCCCGAAGAGCGTGCGATGCTGGCCCACGAGGCCTGGCTGGGCAGCCGCGTGGCCCGCGATCGATCCAGCGGCCTGGTGCAGGTCCACGACCTGGCCGATCCCAGCGCCTTTTACGTGGTGTATGACTGGCATGGCGGCCAAACCCTGGAGCAGCTCATGGCCCGGGGGCAGCCCCTGGGCGTGCCAGAGGTCGTGGAGGCCGGTCGTGCGGTGCTGGGGGCCTTGGGGCGACTGCACCGCCAAGGCGTGATCCACCGGGACGTCAAACCGGCCAATGTGCACCGGGGCGAGGACGGCCGGTGGCGGCTGCTCGACCTGGGCGTGGCCGTCTCGGGACGCGAGCCCGAGGCCGCGCGCAGCCTGCACGCGGGCACGCCCAGCTACATCAATCCCGAACAGTGGTTGCCGGACGACCCGCTGCCGGCCGACGCCGCCAGCGACCTCTACGCGCTGGGGGTCACGCTGTACCAGGCCCTCACCGGCCGGCTGCCCTATGGCGAGGTCGAGCCCTATCAGCTCGCCCGCTTCCGCCACGATCCGCGCCCGCCTTCGCAGTGGCGCCCGGATGTGCCCGTCTGGCTGGACCACGTGGTGCTCAAGGCCGTGGCGCGCGAGCGCCGCCAGCGCTTCGAGACGGCCGAGGAGTTCGCGTTGGCGCTTGAGCGCGGGGCCTCGCGGCCCTTGCCGGCGCAGCCGCCCACGCCGTTGGTGGCGCGCGATCCGGCCGCGCTGTGGAAGATCGCGCTGGCGGTCTCCTTGCTCTTCAATGGGCTGCTCATCGTGTGGCTGCTTTTCCTGCCACGCTGAAAGCTGCCGGGGGGGAGGGGAGGTCCTCATCGCCGGCTCCGCTCACTTTGCCATGCCGCGCAGCTCGGCGCGCCCGTAGTCCTGGGGCGCGGCCTCGACGGGGACCGTGCGCGCGCGGCCTCCTCTTTCAGCCCAGGTGCGCGTCCAGCGGATCTGCACGATGCGCAGCATCACCAGCAGGCCCAGGGACAGCACAGCGAAGGAGACGAAGCCCCAGAGGTAGGTGCCGGCATACTGTTTGGACACGCCCATCGCATTGGGCAGGAAGCCGCCCCCCAGGGCCCCGATCTCGCCGATCATCGAGCCTGCGACGGCGGTGGTGAGTGGCCAGCGCAGAGGCACGAGCTGGAACAGGGCACCGTTGCCCGCCCCCAAGGCGGCGAAGCACAGCATGAAAAGCAAGGTGGTGACCACCACCGAGCCGCCGGCGAAGCCGCACAGCACCAGGGTGACGCTGACGATGAGCAGCACACCGGTGAGCGTGGTCACGCCGCCCACGCGGTCGGAGACGTAGCCACCCACCACCCGCACGGCCGATCCCATCAGCGTGGCCAACATCGTGAGCTGCCCGGCCTCCACCTTGGTCACCTTGAATTGGTCGTAAAAGTAGGTGGGCAGGAAGCTGGCCAGGCCGATGAAGCCGCCGAAGGTGACGATGTAGATCAGGCTGAAGGCCCAGCCGTCCTTCTCGAACAGGCAGGAGACGTGCTCGCGCAGGGTCTGGCGCTCACGGTCGGGCGGCTCCTTGGCGGCCCACCACATCACGACCATGGGCAGCAGCATCGTGAGGGCGGCCAGACCGTAGACCGTCTGCCAGCCGAAGTGCGTGGCCAGGGGCGGGGCGAACAGCACGGCCAGCACCGTGCCGGAATTGCCCGCCCCGGCGATGCCCATCGCCAGCCCCTTGTAGCGCGGCGGATACCAGCCGCTGCCCAGGCTCAGCGCCACACCGAAGCTGGCCCCGGCGATGCCCAGCAGCACGCCCATGGCCAGCACGCGGTCGTAGCGGTCCACGAAGAAGTAGCCGTAGACGAGGGCCAGCACGATCAGGCCCATCTCCACCATCGCGGCGTTCTTGCGGCCGATGTACTGGGCCAGCACGCCCAGCGGGAAGCGCATCAGCGCACCGGCGAGGATGGGCACCGAGATCATGAAGCCCTGCTGTGCTGGCGTGAGGTGGAAGCTCTCGCCGATGAACGGGCCCATCGCGCCGTTGAGCACCCAGATGGCGAAGCAGAAGTCGAAATAGAGAAAGGACGCGAACAGCGTCGGCCAGTGGCCGGATTTCAGGAAAGTCGTGGAGCCGGACATGACGAGCCTCGGTGAACCCGCAGCCCTGCGGGCCGGCGGGAAGGGAGGCACTGCGTTGCGCACAGCATCATGCGCAGGACCGGCGGTGCGGTGCACGGTCCGGGTGCGGCGTTGCACCCTGCGGCGGTTCAGCAACATCCGTGCCAGGGCGGGTGCTGGACGACCCGTGCCGCGGCGGGTGCGAAGCTTGCTAGACGCCCAGGGTGTGCCTCTGTCCGGAGTCTCGCCCTGAACGCCACTGCCTGCCGCCCTGTCTCCATCCTCGTTCTGGGCGAGGACCCGCTGCGCTGCGCCACCCTCGAGGCCGATCTGGGCGCCATGGGCTTTCACGTGCTTGGTGCCACCGGCTGCCACATGCTGGTGCGCGAGGCGGTGCGGCTCGCACCGGATGGGGTGGTGGGCTGGGCGGCACACCTCGACGAAGCGTGTGTACAGGCGCTGGAACGCCTGCGTGACACCGAGCCTCGCCCAGTGCTGCTGTACACGGCCGACGCGGAGGTGGAGCGCCTGGCCCGCGCGCTGCAGGCCGGGGTGCACGGCTGTGTGGTGCAGGCCTATGCACGCGAGCGGCTGCGCACCGAATGGGCGCTGGCCCGGCTGCGCTTCGAGCAAGAGCGGACCTTGCGTGAAGAGCTTGCGGCCGTGCGGCAGCGCTTCGAGGAACGCAAGCTGGTCGACCGCGCCAAGGGCCTGCTGATGCGGGCCACCCAAATGAGCGAGGACGAAGCCTTCCGGGTCCTGCGGCGCTCGTCGATGCAGGCCAACCGGCGCGTCGGCCTGGTGGCGCGCGATCTGATCGACGCTGCCCGGCACGGCGAGGCCGTCAACCGGGCCGGTCAGTTGCGCATGCTCTCGCAGCGCCTGGTCAAGCTCCATGCCCTGCGGGCCTGCGGCCTCGAGGCCGAGGACAGCCAGGCAAGGCTGGTGGCCTCCGTGCAGCGCATCGACGAGAACCTGGCGTTGCTGACACGTCATCTGTCGGCCGCCAGCTTCGGCGACCTGTTGGCTGCGGTGCAATCGGCCTGGGCGGCGC
>NZ_JBKBVU010000073.1:0-5751 GCF_046289365.1 Caldimonas sp.
CGGCGCACGTGCCCCAGGCGCATGACTACGCCAGCCTGAACACCCCCAGCGTGTGGCGCACGGGCCGCACCCAGGCGGCGGCCAAGGTCGATGCGCTGGCCAGCAACGGCATGGACGAGATCGAGATTCCGGCGTTCCTGCGCAAACAGGCCGACTGATGGGCCCCCGACGCGCTGGGCGCGAGCCCTCAAAGGGCGACACCAGCGGACCGGCGCCGCCGGATCCGCGGTGTCCGCTCGGCGTGTTCGGGGCTGCTATCGTCGTGATAGCGCAGAAATCGGCGCCACGCATCCATTGGAAGCGAAAGGTCTATAGGCATTGCCTAAAATGAGGGCGTCATGCTTCAACAACGCACCCTGAAGTCGCTGACCCGCGCGGTCGGGGTTGGGCTGCACAGTGGCCAGCGCGTGGAACTCACGCTGCGTCCTGCGGCACCCGACACCGGCATCGTGTTTCGGCGCATCGACCTGCCTGTGCCGGTCGAGATCCCCGTGTCGGCCACTGCCATCACCGACACGCGGCTGAACTCGACCCTGTCGGCCGGCGGCGACCCCGGTGCGCCGGGGGTGCACACGGTGGAGCACCTGATGTCCGCGTGTTGCGGCCTGGGTATCGACAACCTCTACATCGATATCACGGCCGAGGAAGTTCCGATCCTGGACGGCTCTGCCGCCTCCTTCGTCTACCTCCTGCACAGTGCCGGGATCGAACTCCAGCGCGCGCCCAAGCGCTTCCTGCGCATCCTCAAGCCCGTCGAGGTGCGCGAGGGGGAGGGCCGCAGCCTCAAGTGGGCGCGGCTCGACCCCTACCACGGCTTCAAACTCGCCTTCGAGATCGACTTCGACCACCCGGCCGTCAACCAGACCGGCCAGCGCGTCGAGTTTGACTTTGCCAGCGGCCGCTACAGCCGCGACATCGCCCGCGCGCGCACCTTCGGCTTCACCAAGGACGTCGAAATGATGCGCTCGCGTGGCCTGAGCCTGGGCGGCAGCATGGACAACGCCATCGTCGTCGATGACTACCGCGTGCTCAACGCCGAGGGCCTGCGCTATGACGACGAATTCGTCAAACACAAGATCCTCGACGCCATCGGCGACCTCTACGTCGTTGGCAAACCCATGCTCGCGGCTTACAGTGCCTACAAGTCCGGGCATGCGTTGAACAACAAGCTGCTGCGCGCCGTGCTGGCCGATGCCAGCCAGTACGAGATCGTCACCTTCGAGGATGAACGCCAGGCGCCGCAAGGCTTCGCGCAACTCGCGCCGGCCTGGTGAGTGCGCAGCCGATGCTCGTCTTGCGTATCGCGATCCTGCTGCTGCTCCTGGCCGCCATCGTCTGTTTTGGCCTGTACCTGCTGCGCAACGACCGGCGCTGGCTCCGTCTGGGAGTGGCCATCACGAAGTGGACCCTCGTGGCGGCACTGGGCTTCTTTGCGGTGGTGATCGCCGACAGGATGCTCTGGCCCCGTCAGTAACTGCGCCCACCCTTGATCTGTGCGTGCGTGCGCCGACGCAGCGCACCGCCGGACTTGGCCACGGCCGCGAAGGCCGCGCCGGCATGGGCATGGCAGATTGCCAGCCCCAGGGCATCGGCGGCATCCTTGCCGGGCTCGCCGGGCAGGTGCAGCAGCCGTGCCACCATCGCCTGGATCTGCTCCTTGCGCGCCAGGCCGTGACCGGTGATGGCCTTCTTCATCTGCAAGGCGGTGTACTCGTGCACCGGCAGGTGGCAGCTCACCAGGGCGGCCAATGCGGCACCGCGGGCCTGACCCAGCAGCAAGGTGGACTGCGGGTTGACGTTGACGAAGACGATTTCCACCGAGGCCACGGTGGGCTGGTAGCGTGCGACCACCTCGCGGATCCCCTCGAAGAGGATCTTCAGGCGTGCGGGCAGGTCGCCCTGGTCGGCGCTCTTGGTCTTGATGGTGCCGCTGGCCACGTAGCGCAGGCGTGGGCCTTCCACGTCCACCACACCGAAGCCCGTGGTCTGCAGGCCGGGGTCGATGCCGAGCACCCTCATGGCCGCAGCTCGAAGTACCAGCGCACCGAATGCAGGAACACCGGCGCGGCGAAGCTCAGCGCAGCGATGCGATCGAGCAGCCCCACGGCGCCGGTGACGGGGTGGCCCTCGGCATGCCAGGCCGAGCGCACGCCGGCATCACGCTTGAGCGCCTTCATCACGAAGTGGCCGAACATGCCGGCGGTGCAGGCGATGAAGCTCATCGCAAAGGCCTGGCCGGCCTTGAACGGGGTGATCCAGTAGAGCAGGGCACCGCAGAAGCTGCCGACCAGCACGCCGGCTCCTGCGGCGCCCCAGGAAAAGGACGTGCTGATGGCCGGGGCCACCGGTGTCAGAGGCCGATGGCGGGCCACGTAGGACTGCACAAGCAAGCCCGTCTGCACCACGAAGACCAGCAGGAAGAGCAGGAAGGCGCCGCGCTGCGCATAGCCCGGAAACTCGAGCAGCAGCAGTGCCGGAGCGTGGCTCAGGCCATAGACGCAAACCATGATGCCCCACTGGATCTTGGCATTGCGCTCCAGGAAGCGCTCGGGGTCGTTGGCCAGTGCGCTGATCACCGGGATCGCGAAGAAGACGTAGACCGGGATGAAGACCGAGAACAGGTCGAACTGGCGTGTGCCGACGAGGGAGTACTGCAGCGGCAAAACGACGAAGAAAGCCAGGATGAGGCTGCGGTGGTCACCGCGGCGCGTGTGGCTGAGCGTGATGAACTCGCGCAGCGCATAAAACGACAGCAGCCCGAACAGCAGCATCGAGACGAAGGCGCCGGCGATCCAGGCGATCCAGAACACCGACACCCACACCCAGGAGTCGCGCAGCACGCGCTTGAAGCGCTCGACACGGCCGACCTGCGGCTCTGTCTGCGCCTTCAGGCTCATCACCGTGGCGAGCATCGATGCCAGGGCCAGCAGGCCGAAGACGATGAGAAAGAGCAGGCCGATCTGCTCGCCGGCCGTCCAGCCGCGCAAGGTCTTGAACACGTTCATGCCCCGGCCCTCCCGGGCCTGCGCAGCGCGATCACGGCGGCGCGGGCGCGCTCCAGAAAGGCGCGCTTGTCCTCGTCGGGCTCCAGTTGCATCGGCGAGCCGAAGGTCACCGAGCACAGCATCGGCACGGGCACGACCTCTCCCTTGGGCATCACGCGCTGGACGTTGTCGATCCAGCAGGGGATCAACGGGATGTCGGGGAACTGCTGGGCCAGGTGGTACAGCCCCGACTTGAAGGGCTGCGGCTCGCCCAGGTTGCTGCGCGTGCCTTCCGGGAAGATCACCAGCGAGTCGCCATGTTGGAGGGCATCGATCAGCGGCTCCAGCGGGTCCTGGTCATCGGTGCGCTGCCGGTTCACGTAGACCGCGTTGAACACCTCGCGGGTGAGCCAGTGCTTGAGCTTGCTGGACGTCCAGTAATCCTTGGCCGCGATCGGCCGCGTCTGGGCGCGCAGCTCATGGGGCAGTGCACACCAGATCAGCACCCAGTCGAGGTGGCTCTGATGGTTGGCAAAGTAGATGCGCTGCTCGGCCTTGGGCACGCAGCCCAGCCAGTGGCCCTGTGCGCCGGTGATCAGGCGGGCCAGGGCCGACAGGAGCGCTGCGGTGGCGTCGGCAAGGGTCATGAGCCGCGCGCCAGCGCTCAGTGTCGGAAATGACGCACGCCGGTGAGCACCATCGCGATGCCCCGCTCGTCCGCGGCGGCAATGACCTCGTCATCGCGCACGCTGCCGCCGGGCTGGATCACGCAGGTGGCGCCGGCGTCACAGACCACGTCCAGGCCGTCGCGGAAGGGAAAGAAGGCGTCGCTGGCCACGGCCGAGCCTTGCAGGGAGAGCCCTGCATTGCCGGCTTTGATCGAGGCGATGCGGGCCGAGTCGATGCGGCTCATCTGGCCGGCCCCCACGCCCAGGGTCATGCCGCCACCGCAGAACACGATGGCATTGGACTTGACGTACTTGGCCACGCGCCAGGCGAACAGCAGATCGGCCAGTTGCTCGGGCGTGGGTTGTTTTTTCGTCACGACCTTCAGTTCGTCGAGGCGCACCTCGCGGTTGTCGGCCGTCTGCAGCAGCAGGCCCGAGCCCACGCGCTTGGCGTCCATCAGGTTGCGGCCCTGGTCCCAGGCCGTGGTGCCGCCCGGGGGCAGGGCGATCTCGAGCAGGCGGGTGTTGGCCTTGGCGGCGAAGATGGCACGGGCCTCCTCCGAGAAGCCCGGGGCGATCAACACTTCGACGAATTGCTTGGCCACGAGCTGGGCTGCAGCCCCGTCCACCGCGCGGTTGAAGGCGATGATGCCGCCGAAGGCCGAGGTCGGGTCGGTCTTGAACGCTTTCGCATAGGCTTCGGCCGGGTCGGCTCCCAGGGCCACGCCGCAGGGGTTGGCGTGCTTGACGATCACGCAGGCCGGGGTCTCGAAGGACTTGACGCACTCCCAGGCCGCGTCGGCATCGGCGATGTTGTTGTACGAGAGTTCCTTGCCCTGGAGCTGCCGGGCCGTGACCAGCGAGCCGGGGGCCGGGTGGAGGTCGCGGTAGAAGGCGGCCTGCTGGTGCGGGTTCTCGCCGTAGCGCAGGTCCTGCACCTTCACGAAGCGGCCGTTGCTCTGCCCGGGGAAGAGGCTGCGCGTGCCGTCGGGTTGCAGCGACGAGAGGTAGTCGCTGATCGCGCCATCGTAATCGGCGATGCGGTTGAAGGCGGCCACGGCGAGCCGGAAGCGCGTTTCGGGCAGGGTGGTGCCGTGGCGCTGCAGTTCCTCGATGACACCGGCGTACTGGCTGGCGTCGGTCAGCACGGTGACGTCTTTCCAGTTCTTCGCGGCCGAGCGCACCATCGCCGGTCCGCCGATGTCGATGTTCTCGATCGCGTCGTCCAGCGTGCAGCCGGGCTGGGCCACGGTGGCTTCGAAGGGGTAGAGATTGACCACCAGCAGGTCGATGGTGCCGATGCCGTGTTCTTTCAGCGCGGCCATGTGCTCGGGCAGGTCACGACGCGCCAGCAGGCCACCGTGCACGCGCGGATGCAGGGTCTTCACGCGGCCGTCGAGCATCTCTGGAAAGCCGGTGAGTTCGGCCACCTCGGTGACGCTCAGGCCCGCCTCGGTCAGCAGCCGGGCTGTGCCGCCGGTGGAGACGAGCCGGATGTTGAGTGCCGCAAGCGCGCGCGCGAATTCGACGATGCCGGTCTTGTCCGAGACCGAAAGCAGGGCGGTGAGGGGCGGGTTCGACATGGGGGGCCTTGGTCTTACTTGATCAGTTTGTGTTCGACGAGTTTGCGCCGCAGCGTGTTGCGGTTGATGCCCAGCCATTCGGCCGCGCGCGACTGGTTGCCTTCGGCGTGCTGCATCACCACCTCCAGCAGCGGTTTTTCCACGACGGAGATGATCATCTCGTGCATGGAGTGGGGTTCCTCGCCCCGCAAGTCCTTGAAATAGGACTCCAGGCTCGCGCGGATGCATTCTTCGATCTGCTTCTTGCTCATGCGACCTCGGTTTCGAAGGGCTCGTCCTGCCTGGCCGGTGCATCAGGCAGATGCACGTGGCGCTGCGACAGCGCTTCAAAGTACTGATTCAAGGCGGAGATCTGCGCATCGCAGCTCTCCAGCGTGTTGATGTGCCGGCGCAGGGTCTCGCCGCCCGGCAGGCCGCGCACGTACCAGCCGATGTGCTTGCGGGCGGTGCGCACGCCGCTCCACTCGCCATAGAGGCTGTAGTGGTCATGCAGGTGTTCGACGAGCCAGCCGTGCA
>NZ_JBKBVU010000073.1:5761-14855 GCF_046289365.1 Caldimonas sp.
CAGGAAGTGCTCGATCTCGCGGAAGATCCAGGGACGGCCCTGGGCGGCGCGGCCGATCATCAGCGCGTCGGCCCCGGTGTGACGCAGCACGGCCAGGGCCTTCTGCGGCGAATCGATGTCGCCGTTGGCCACCACTGGCACCTTCACGGCCGCCTTCACTGCGGCAATGGTGTCGTACTCGGCCCGACCCGTGTAGCCCTGCTCGCGGGTGCGGCCGTGCACGGTGATCAGCGCCACGCCGGCCTGCTCGGCCGCGCGCGCCAGGCTCACGGCATTGCGATGCTGCGCGCACCAACCGGTGCGCATCTTCAGCGTCACCGGCACGCCGCGTGGTGCGCAGGCCGCCACCACCGCCTCGATGATGGACAAGGCCAGCGCCTCGTCCTGCATCAGCGCGGAGCCGGCCCATTTGTTGCACACCTTCTTGGCCGGGCAGCCCATGTTGATGTCGATGATCTGCGCGCCGCAGTCGATGTTGTAGGCCGCCGCCTCGGCCATCATCGCGGGTTCGGTGCCGGCGATCTGCACTGCGATGGGCGCGACCTCGCCCTCGTGGTTGGCTCGGCGCGAGGTCTTCAGGCTGTTCCACAGCTCCTTGCGCGAGGTGACCATCTCGCTGACGGCGTAGCCGGCACCCAGCCGTTTGCACAACTGGCGAAAAGGGCGGTCGGTGACCCCGGCCATGGGCGCGACGAAGAGCGCGTTGGGCAGCTCGTGGGGGCCGATGCGCATGGGAGTGGCAGGGGGATGTGCTGAAAAAGGAGGCAGAGTATAGCCTCGCAAGCTTTCAGGAAATGAAACGCTCGGCCCGCGGCCTTGCTGCAGTGCACACCGATAATCGCAGGCGATGGAAGCTTGGCTTTACTCCCTGCTCAATGCCTTGGCCTTGCCGCAGTTCGGCCTGAGCACCGTGTTCGTGGTGGCCTTCGTGTCGGCCACGCTGCTGCCCATGGGCTCCGAGCCGGCCGTCTTCGGCCTGATCAAGCTCAACCCCGAGCTGTTCTGGCCGGCCATCGGCGTGGCCACGCTGGGCAATACCCTGGGCGGGGCGCTGAACTGGTGGCTGGGCTACGGTGCCCACCAGGCCTATGACCGCCTCACCCACAAGGAGCACCCGGTCAAGGCGCGCGCGCTGCTGTGGCTGCGCGATTTCGGGCCCCGGGCCTGCCTGCTGTCGTGGCTGCCCGTGGTGGGCGACCCCTTGTGTGGTGTGGCCGGCTGGCTCAAGCTGCCGTTCTGGCCTTGCGTGCTCTACATGGCGCTGGGCAAATTCCTGCGCTACCTGCTCATGACCTCGGCGCTGCTGTGGCTGTTTCCCGGCATGGTGGAGTTGCCGCGCTAGCCCCGGCTCACTTCGCGGCGGCGTCGCCGCCCATCTGCTTGATCAGGGTCAACAGGTCGATGGGCATCGGAAAGACGATGGTCGAGGTCTTGTCGCTGGCGATGGTGCTCAAGGTCTGCATGTAGCGCAACTGCATCGCCCCGGGCTCGCGGGCGAGCATGCGGGCGGCTTGCATCAGCTTTTCCGAGGCTTCCAGCTCACCGTCGGCGTGGATGATCTTGGCGCGCCGCTCGCGCTCGGCCTCGGCCTGCTTGGCAATGGCCCGTACCATCGAGTCGTTGAGGTCCACATGCTTGATCTCGACATTGGCCACCTTGATGCCCCAGGCATCGGTCTGCGCGTCCAGCACCTGCTGGATGTCCAGGTTCAGCCGTTCACGCTCGGCCAGCATCTCGTCGAGCTCATGTTTGCCCAGCACGGCACGCAGCGTGGTCTGGGCGAGTTGGCTGGTGGCCACCATGAAGTTCTCGACCTGGATGATGGCTTTTTGCGGGTCCACCACGCGGAAATAGACCACCGCGTTGACTTGCACCGAGACGTTGTCGCGCGAGATCACATCCTGGGTGGGCACATCCAGCACGATGGTGCGCAGGTCCACCTTGACCATCTGCTGCACACCCGGGATCACGATCACCAGGCCCGGCCCCTTGACCTTCCAGAAGCGGCCGAGCTGGAAGACAACGCCGCGCTCGTATTCACGCAGGATGCGCAGCGAGGCGGCGATCAGCGCAAGCACCGCGATGGGCAGCAGGCCGCCAAAGCCAAGCGAGCCAAGGTCGAAGATCATGATCACTCTCCTTGAGGTTTCTCGATGGGCACTACATCCAGGACCAGGCCGTCGCGCCCGCGGACCTGCACGGTTTGTCCGGCCTGCAGGCTGGCGGGGCTGCGCACCCGCCAGCGTTCGCCGGCCACCTCGACCCAGGCCTCGCCAGCGCCGACGCTGACGACCCGGGCCTGTTGGCCGACGACCGTGGCGTCCCCGCTGACCACGGCGCGCCGGCGTGCGCGCACCGCCATTCCGGCCAGGCCGATCACCACGGCGGCGCTGAGCGCGGCCATGGCGGCGATCAGGCCCAGCGGAATGCCAAAGCCGGGCACCTCGGTGTCAATGAGGATCACCGCACCCAGCACGAAGGCCACGATGCCGCCCAGGCCCAGCACCCCGAAGCTGGGCATCAGCACCTCGGCCACCATGAAAGCCAGTCCCAGGGCGATCAGTGCCAGCCCGGCGTAGTTCACCGGCAGCAATTGCAAGGCATACAGGCCCACCAGCAGGCAGATACCGCCCAGCACGCCCGGCACCAGCGCTCCGGGGTTGGAGAACTCGAAGAACAGGCCATAGATGCCCAGCATCATCAAGATGAGCGCCACGCTGGGGTCGGTGATCACGGCCAGCAAGCGAATGCGCCAGTCCGGCTCCTCGCGCACGATGGCAGCGCCCGTGGTCTGCAGCGTCAGCGCGCGGCCGTCGATCTGGAGGCGGCGGCCGTCGATCTGGGTCAGCAGCTCGGGCAGGTCGCGGGCGACGTGTTCGATCACGCCCTGTGCCAGGGCCTCGTCCGCACTCAGGCTGGCCGCCTCGCGCACGGCCTTCTCGGCCCATTCGACATTGCGCCCGCGCATCTGCGCCAGCGAGCGGATGTAGGCGACCGCGTCGCTGAGCTGCTTCTGTCCCGACACGGTGGGGGACGGGCCCGTCTGCGGTGCCGGCTCCGAGGCCCTGGAGGCCGCAGGCTCCGCGGGCCGCCCAGGGCGGGCGGGCGGCTGGGCCGGTTCGGGAGCACCACCGATGGCCACCGGCGTGGCAGCGCCCAGGTTGGTGCCCGGGGCCATGGCTGCGATGTGGCTGGCATAGAGGATGTACGTGCCTGCGCTGGCCGCTCGCGCGCCACTGGGCCCCACATAGCTCGCCACCGGCACCGGGGAGGCCAGGATGTCGCGGATGATGCGGCGCATCGAGGTGTCCAGGCCCCCGGGGGTGTCCATCTGCAGCACCACCAGCTGAGCCCCGTCGCGCTGGGCGTGGGCCAGTCCGCGCCGGACGTGTTCGGCCGTGGCCGGGCCGATGGCGCCCTCGATCGTGATGACCGTGACGGGCGCGGGGGGTGCGCCGGCGGCGGGCCGGGGCGTGGCCTGGACTCCCGCCCCAAAAGCAGCCCACAGGGTGGCGCACCACCACAGGATCAGAGGCAGCCGTGCCAAGCTCATGGTCTGTGGATCCGGGCAGTCCGTGTGCCGCGCCCGCGACGCGCGGCGGATGCTCGATCCATTATGAGAGGCCCGCAATCCCGCGTCCACCCGGGGGTGAACTCCGGCAGGATTCAGTCATGCACGCCGGGGCCGGGGGAGAAGTGGTCCACCGCGTCGGTGATCAGGCCGTCGATGCCCAGCGCGATCAGGCGGCGGGCTTCAGCCGGATCGTTGACCGTGTAGGCCAGGGCCTTCATGCCGGCGGCATGGAGGGCCTCGATGCGGGCGCGGTCCAACAGGGCGTACTGGGCCACGACCGCCGAGCACTGCAGGGCTTGCGCGTGGGCCAGGCAGTCCTCGGGCCAGTGCTCCAGCAGCAGCCCGCGCGGCAGTTCGGGCTGGGCGGCCAGGGCCGCCTGCAGGGCCGCGCTCTGGAAGGAGGTCAGCAGCGGCGGTGCGACCGGCGGTGTGCGGCTGGTGGCCCAAAGCTGCGCGCAGCGGCGCGACACGACGGCCCCCGTGAGGCCTTCGGTGCCGGGTGTGGGCTTGATCTCGACATTGAGCACGAAGCCGTTGCGCAGCACATAGCTGGCGATGGCCTCGAGCGTGGGCAGCGGCTCGCCGGCATAGGACCGGCTGTGCCAACCCCCGGCGTCCAGCCGGCTCAGGGCGGCCCACTCCTGCTCGCCGGCCACCCCCTGACCATCGGTGGTGCGTTCCAGGGTGGCATCGTGCAGCAGGAAAGGCTGTCCATCGCGGCTGAGCTTCACGTCACACTCGAAGGCCCGGTAGCCGAAGCCAGCGCCATGACGGAAGGCCGCCAGCGTGTTCTCGGGCGCCAGTCGGCCCGCGCCGCGGTGAGCGATCCACAAAGGGTAGGGCCAGTTCATGTGATGCGCTTGTGCGTGTTGGCGTCGAACCAGTGCAGCTTGCCGGGCTGGGGCGTCATGTACAGGGTTTCACCGACCCGCGGGTGCTGGTGGCTGTCGTCGGCGCGCACCACCACCAGGGCCGTGCCCAGCTTGCCGTAGATCAGCCGCTCGGCCCCCAGCACCTCGACCATTTCCACGACCAGCGGCCACCCGGCATCGCCCAGCACCAGATGTTCGGGGCGCACGCCGAGAATGACCGCTCCAGACACGGGCGCACCGGCGCCGGCCGGCAGGTCGATCTCGAGACCGCCCACGGCATAGCGCCCCGGAGCGGTGGCCTGGCCCTCCAGCAGGTTCATCGGCGGTGAGCCGATGAAGCCGGCGACGAAGGTGGTGGCCGGGCGGGCATAGACCTCGTCGGGCGTGCCGATCTGCTCCATGTGTCCGGCATTCATCACGATCATGCGCTGGGCCAGGGTCATCGCCTCGACCTGGTCGTGCGTGACGAACAGCGAGGTGATGCCCAGCTCGCGGTGCAGTTTCTGGATCTCCAGCCGCGTTTGCACGCGCAGCTTGGCGTCCAGGTTGGACAGCGGCTCGTCGAACAGAAACACCTGAGGCTCGCGCACGATGGCCCGGCCCATGGCCACGCGCTGGCGCTGGCCGCCCGAGAGCTGACGCGGCTTGCGGTCCAGCAGGTGCGACAGTTCCAGGATGCCGGCGGCCTTGTCCACACGGCGGCGGATTTCGTCCTTGGGCAGCTTCTGGATCTTCAGGCCATAGGCCATGTTGTCGAACACGCTCATGTGCGGGTAGAGCGCGTAGTTCTGGAAGACCATGGCGATGTCGCGATCGGCCGGCTCCAGTTCGTTCACCACGCGAGAGCCGATCAGGATTTCGCCGCCGGAGATCTCCTCCAGGCCGGCGACCATGCGCAGCAGCGTGGACTTGCCACAGCCCGAGGGGCCGACGATGACGATGAATTCGCCGTCGGCGATCTCGGCATTGACCCCATGGATGACCTGCAGGGACTGCTTGCCCTGGTGGTAGCGCTTGATGACGTTCTTGAAAGAGAGGGATGCCATGTGCTCGTTCGTTTATTTCTCGGTGTCGACCAGGCCCTTGACGAACCACTTCTGCATCAGGATCACCACCAGGGCCGGCGGCAGCATGGCCAGGAAGGCGGTGGCCATCAGCACGTTCCACTCGGTGTAGGCTTCGCCCGAGACCAGGCGCTTGATGCCCAGCACGATCGGGTACATGTCCTCGTTGGTGGTGATCAGCAGCGGCCAGAGGTACTGGTTCCAGCCGTAGATGAACTGGATCACGAACAGCGCCGCAATGCTGGTGCGCGACATGGGCAGCAGCACGTCCCAGAAGAAGCGCATCGGTCCGGCACCGTCCACCCGCGCGGCCTCCACCAGCTCGTCGGGCACCGTCAGGAAGAACTGGCGGAACAGGAAGGTGGCGGTGGCCGAGGCGATCAGCGGGATGGTCAGGCCCGCATAGCTGTTGAGCATGCCGAGGTTGGACACCACCTCGTAGGTCGGGCCGATGCGCACTTCCACCGGCAGCATCAGGGTGACGAAGATCATCCAGAACACCAGGCTGCGCAACGGGAAGCGGAAGTAGACGATGGCAAAGGCCGACAGCAGCGAGATGGCGATCTTGCCGATCGCGATCACCAGCGCCATCACCAGGCTCACCCCCATCATCGGCAAGGCGGCGGGCACGGTGCTGCCGGCGGCGGTCTCGCCTCCAAACAGTGCCACCTTGTAGGTCTCCCACAGGTGGGTGCCCGGCCGCAGCGACATGGGAACGGTCGAGGCGATCTCCTGCGCGGTCTGCGTCGAGGCCACCAGCGTCAGGTAGACCGGGAAGGCCACGATGGCCACACCGGCGATCAGGATGAAATGGGACAGGAAGGTCAGTCCCGGGCGGCGTTCGATCATGTCAGTACTGCACCTTCTTCTCGACGAAACGGAACTGGATCACCGTCAGCCCGATCACGATGGCCATCAGCACCACCGACTGCGCGGCAGAACCGCCCATGTCCAGCGCCTTGAAACCGTCGTAGTAGACGCGATAGACCAGGATGGAGGTGGACTTGCCCGGCCCGCCCTGTGTGGCCGCATCGATGATGGCAAAGGTGTCGAAAAAGGCGTAGACGATGTTGATGACCAGCAGGAAGAAGGTCGTGGGCGACAGCAGCGGGAAGACGATGGTCCAGAAGCGTCGCCAGAAGCCGGCGCCGTCGATGGCCGCGGCCTCGATCAGCGACCGGGGGATGGATTGCAGTCCGGCCAGGAAGAACAGGAAGTTGTAGGAGATCTGCTTCCACACCGCGGCCATCACGATCAGCGCCATCGCGTGGTTGGGGTTGAGCAGGTGGTTCCACTCCAGGCCCAGCAGGCGCAGCAGGTAGGCGATGGTGCCGAAGGGGGAGGCGAACATGAACAGCCACAGCACCCCGGCCACCACGGGTGCCACGGCGTAGGGCCAGATCAGCAGGGTCTTGTAGAAGCCGGCGCCCTTGATCACGCGGTCGGCCATCACGGCCAGCAGCAGCGAGACGGACAGGCCGATCACCGCCACCAGGACGGAAAACACCGCCGTGGTCTGGAAGGAGGCGACATAGGTCTCGTCGTGGATCAGGCGCTCGAAGTTCTCCAGCCCGACGAACTCGGTGGACATCCCGAAGGCATCCTGGGACAGCACGCTCTGGTACAGCGCCTGCGCGGCGGGCCAGAAGAAGAAGACCAGCACCACGGCCATCTGGGGAGCCACGAGCAGCCAGGGCAGCCACCAGGACTTGAATCGGACGCGTTTTTCCATGGTTGCAAACAATCAGCGCCTGCCTCATGCACGCAGGCATGGGCAGGCGCAGGAGGCCAGGGCCCGGACGCCACGCCGGGCAAAGGGGCGCGATTTTACGAGCGGCCGCTGTTGGCGCGCTCGAAGCGCTCCAACTGTTCGTTGCCGCGCCGCACCGCATCGTCCAGGGCCTGCTTGGCGGTCTTGCGGCCGGCCCAGACCTGTTCCAGCTCCTCGTCGTTGATGGTGCGGATCTGCACGAAGTTGCCCAGGCGGATGCCGCGCGACTTGTCGGTCGTCTTGCGGATCATCTGCTCCACCGAGACATCCGTGCCCGGGTTCTGCTTATAGAAGCCCGACTTCTCGGTCAGCTCATAGGAGGCCTTCGTCAGCGGCAGGTAGCCGGTGCGCTGGTGGCTCTTGGCGGCTTCCTCGGGCTTGGACAGGTGGGCGAAGAACTGGGCCACGCCCTTGTACTCGTTGTCCTTCTTGCCGGCCATCACCCACAGGCTGGCGCCGCCGATCACGGTGTTCTGTGGCGCGCCGGGCACGTCCGGGTAATAGGGCAGGGTGGAGATGCCGTTTTCGAACTTGGCGTTGCGCTTGATGTTGCCGTACAGCGCCGATGAGCCGGTCATCATCGCGCACTCGCCCGAGACGAAGGTGGCATCCGCGGCATTGCCGCGACCCTTGTAGACGAACAGACCCTGCTTGGCCATGTTGGCCAGGTTCTCGATGTGGCGCACATGCAGCGGGCTGTTGAAGGTCAGCCGCGCATCGAGGCCGCGCATCCCGTTGCCCTTGGTGGCGAATTCGGTGTTGTGCCAGGCCGAGAAGCTCTCCAGTTGCGTCCAGCTCACCCAGCTGGTGGTGAAGGGGCATTTGTGGCCGCTGGCCTTGAGCTTGGCCGCTGCCAGGGTCACTTCCGGCCAGGTCTTGGGCGGGGTGTTCGGGTCCAGGCCCGCGGCCCGGAAGGCGTCCTTGTTGTAGTGAAAGACCGTGGTCGAGCTGTTGAAGGGGAAGCTCAGCATCTGCCCGTTGGGGGCGGTGTAGTAGCCGGCCACCGCGGGCACGTAGGCATTGGGGTCGAAGGTCACGCCGGCCTTCTTCATCACCTCGCCCACCGGCACGATGGCGTTGCGGCTGGCCATCATCGTGGCGGTGCCCACTTCGAAGACCTGCAGGATATGCGGCGCGTTGCCGGCACGGAAGGCCGCGATCGCCGCCGTCATCGATTCGTCATAACTGCCCTTGAAGGTGGGCACGACGCGGTAGGTGCTCTGGCTGGCATTGAAGTCCTTGGCCAGGTCGTTCACCCATTCGCCCAGAGCGCCGCCCATCGAATGCCACCACTGGATTTCGACCTGGGCCTGGGCCGGTCCGGCCAGGGTGGCCGCCAGGGCCGTGGACAGCGCGAGAAGTTTCCGTTTCATGACGACTCCGTGAAAGATATGCGGGAGAGAACAAGGCCCGCGAAGGCTAGTGCCTGTTTGTGACAGGAGCGTTTCTGTCATGGAAGGTGCGGGCTCGCAAGCGGGTTAGTCCCATGGTTTGCGTCCGCGCAAAGATGGCAGCCCGTGTCCCCGTGTCCGTGTGTGTGCGCCGACGACAGTAGGCGCGGTGCGCACACGGTTTCCCTGGCCGGCGCCTGCGGCCTTGCTGCGCTGCGGTACGATTCACCTTTGCGCCCTCCCAGACCCAGCCCCACGCGCCAGGCGCCCATGAATGCACCGCTGCCCCTGAAGGATCTCACCGCTCCGGTGGACGCCCCGGTCGACGCGCCACCGCGTCTGCGCGAGATTCCCTACAACTACACTTCCTTTTCAGATCGCGAGATCGTCATCCGTCTCCTGGGTCTGCGGGCCTGGGAGGT